>NZ_JBEYLC010000003.1:0-200988 GCF_040635885.1 Nocardiopsis sp. NPDC006832
CGCTGCCAGAGCACCCGACATTGCCTTGACGCGTGCGGTGCGGGCGGCAACAATCACGCGGCGGGGAAGGAGGGAGAACCCACCCCCACCCCGCCCAACCACCCCAAGACTCCCGACCCGAGGCACCCCACCACCCACCCCCACCCCCGGCGCAACTCAGCGACGTGGGGTGTTGACGATGCGGGCGCCCTCGCCATCCCTGGGATTGGACTGACCCCACAACACGAACCCCAGACTCACCACCAGCAACGCCACCACCCCGAGGCCGTACCCGGTGCCGATGAGCCCTTGGCCCATGATCACCCCGGTGTAGCCGACGGTGACCAGCAGGCCCAGTATGCCGAGGAGGATGCCGGTCCAGGCGCGGTCGGTGAACCGGCGCTGATGGCCACGGACCACCTCCACCATCGCGGCGACCGCCTCCTTGGCGACGGCGTCGGGTTCGCTCACCCGCACACGGGAATCGTGGCCCAGGATCACGGTGACGTGGGTCCGCCCTCGTCGCCCGGTGATGAAGAGTTCACGCAGCTTGCTCTTCTCGGAACGCCCGGCGAACTCAGCGCGCTCGGCGAACTCGGCGAAGGCCTCCGGGGTGTGCCCGACCTCGCCTCCGCCGTCGGTGAGGCCGATCGTCAGGTCGCCCGCGCAGGCGTCGCGAACGAGCTCGGCCAGCGCCACGAGTTCGTCCCGGCGCAGGGCTGGATGCCCGAGGTCGGTGGATTCGACCCGCTCGGCCCGAGGCTGTGGTTCAGGGGACATTCCCCCATTATCGGCCGCCTCAGGGGGTGCGTAGGGCGGTGCGGGTCAGGGCCTCGGCGACGACGGAGTCGGGGTTGGTCAGCGTGATGGGCCTGCCGGTGTAGATGTCGGCGAGGTAGGCGCCGCCGACCGGGGATCCGGTGATCTGGTCGATCTCACCGAGCTGTCGACGGTGGTCGAAGGCGTCGCCCTCGTGGTCCAGGTGCAGCATGGAGGTCATCCACCAGGAGAAGTGTTGGGCCTGCCACACGCGGTCGGAGACCGTGTCGCCGTAGGCGTCCAGCAGTTCCGCCGAACCCTGGTGGAAGTAGCGTTCGAGGGCCTGGCAGAGGACCACGACGTCGGCGACGGCGAGGTTCATGCCCTTCGCCCCGGTCGGCGGGACCGTGTGCGCGGCGTCACCGGCGAGGAACAGCCGCCCGTGGCGCATCGGGTCGATGACGTAGCTGCGCATGGGGATGACCCCGCGCTGGGTGATGGGCCCCTCTTGGAGCTCGAAGCCGTTGCCGTTGACGCGGGCGCGTAGCTCGTCCCAGATGCGTTCGTCGCTCCAGGTGGCGGCGTCCTCCTCCGGGGCGCACTGGAAGTACATGCGTTGCAGGGTGGGCGTACGCGAGCTGATGAGCGCGAACCCGTGCTCGGAATGGGCGTAGATCAGTTCGTCGGAGCTGGGCGGGGCCTCGGTGAGGATCCCGAACCAGCCGTGCGGGTAGGCGTGGAAGTAATCGGTGCGCGCGTCCTTGGGGATGACGCTCCGGCACACGCCCTGGGATCCGTCGCAGCCGGCGATGACGGCGCAGGAGAGTTCCACGCGGGTGCCGTCGGCCTCGGTGAAGCGCACCTTGGGGTCGTCGGTGGTGACGCCGTCGACCTCGACGTCGCGCACCCCGAAGCGCAGGTCTCCCCCGGCGGCCAGGCGCGCCCCGATGAGGTCCTTGAGTACCTCGTGCTGGGGGTAGAGGTAGACGGATCGGCCGGTGAGCGCGGCGAAGTCGATGCGTCGGGACTCCTTGCGGCTGCGCAGGTAGGTGCCGTCGTGGCGTTTGCCCTCGCCGAGGAGGCGGTCGCCCACCCCCGTGGCGGTCATGAGGTCGGCGGTCCCCTGTTCCAGGATCCCGGCCCGGATGGTCGCCTCGATGGTGTCGCGTTCGCGCACGTCGACGACGACGGAGTCGACGCCGGAGAGGGAGAGCAGGTGGGACAGCATGAGCCCGGCGGGGCCGGCCCCGATGATGGCGACCTGGGTCCGTCGGCTCTGGTTCGTCGCGTTCATGGGTGCGCTCGGCTCTCCGTGGCGTAGGGGGCGTGCTCCGGGACGGGAACGCGCACATGTTCGCATTAAGCACGCATGTGCGTTATGCGTACGATACGGCCGGATCTGCCCGTTGTCCATGGCCCCCGCACACGAAACGCCCGGGAGGATCGTTCCCCCCGGGCGCTCGATGAGAGTCGGTCAGCTGTGCTGCTTGCGGCCACCGGCGACGTGGTCCTCGGCCCCCTGGCCGGGACCGTCGGGGTTGGCCCGATAGAAGGCCTCCTGGGCCTGCTGCTCGCGCTCCCACACCACGAAGCGTTCGCTCTCGCCCAGGGCCATGGTGGTCAGCCACACCGCGACGGCGACGTCGTCGACCAGGCCCAGCACGGAGAACAGCAGTTCGGGGATGAAGTCGATCGGCGAGATCACGTACACGACCAGCGCCAGCATGGTGAACAGCTTGCCGCCGCCGAGCTCGGGGTAACGGCCGCGCAGCTTGGCGGTGATCATGCGCGGGAGCGCGCGGACGCGCTGCCACACGGAGACCTTGCCGTCGGTGTTCTGGATGACCTGCCAGGCGGCCGCCCCGGCCGCGGCCCGGTTTGTGTTGCGCATCGTTCGCTCTCCTCAGGGGGCAAGTGACTACTCAAGATATGACGCGATCTCGCCCCTGATCGTTCCCGCGGAGTGGCCGTGCAACCAGGATGGAGACGTAGATGACACCACGGAGGGTGGCCAGAGGGTGGCCGAAGGGGCACGTGGGGCCACTGTGACTGCTTTTACGCAGTTGGGAGGACTTTCGAGGGGAGTTGTCCACAGCATTGACGGGGACACTGGTGGTCCTGATCCGGAAAAGGCATCCTTGGGGAGTCGGCACACCCTTTGTCACGCGGGCCGGCACATCGGGAACATCGAAAACCAAAAAACGGACCAAACACCACAAATCACCCAGCATGGGGTGGCCGCATACGGCCAACGGCCCCCGTTCCCCGTTCTGAGAGGCCACAGCATGCCCCCACAGCAGGTCGCCCCCACCAGCAAGGCACCGGAAAGGCGTCTAGCGGAACGCACCCCGCCGCACCGTAACGAATACCGCCCCTCCCACCCCGAGCCACCCATTCGTTACGATGCGTCCGAGTGGTACCCCGTCACATGGGCCGCCGCTCCACATCTCGAATTCGCCGAACGCGCAGAACCGATGGAGCTTTCCCAGTGTCCAACGCCCAACCCAGGTCGGCGACGACCGTAGCCCTGTTGGCGGATATCCCCAGCACGGGGCACGTGGGTGAGGCCGGGGCCCACCGGTTCCCGCTCAACGGGGACACCGTGGGCGCGCGCAGTTCCGCCTTCGTCGCCTTCGCCATCGAACAGGTCCGGGCCGGCCGTAAGGTCGTCGCCCTCTACCCGGCCTGGCAGGCAACGGACGCCGAACGCGCGGTGAACTTCGCCCGCGGCGCCCTGCGCACCGACCGGATCGCCGGTATCGGCGTCGACCTGTCCCCACTGGCCCTGTCCCTGGTGGCCGACCAGCTCGCCTACCTGGCCCCCTACCTTCCACCGGGCATGGTCGCCGCGCTCAGTGGTGAACTGCCCAAACACCTGCTCGCCGGCGCCTGGCTCCGTACCGTCTCCGGCCTTTCCACCCTGCCCACCAGCATGCGCCAGCACATGGGCTCCTACGCGCCGTCGGTGTCCTTCCTGGCGTTCTGCGCGCCCACCGCGCGGGTGGGTCGGCTACGCCCGGCCGAACTCGCCGTCGGGCTGCCGTTCCGGCCCGTCCAACCCGTGCAGCTGCTGAGTTCCACCCCGGACCCGGCCATCACCAAGGTGTTCGACGACCACCTGCCACAGGCCATCCAACCCGTGGCCACCCGCAACCTGCCCGCACAGCCCCTGGGCAGCGCCTACTGGGGCACCTCCAAGTACGTCGAGTTCGTGGCGCTGAGCGCCCACCCACAGGCGTTGGCCTACGCGGCCGGCTCCATCCGGGCCTCCGCCTGCGCCTGGTGCGGCGAACCCATGGCCGCACGCCCCTGCCCGTTCTGCTCGGCCAACTCCGCCGGGCACCCCATCTACACGTCCGCCACCTCGCCGGTGCGTCCCCCGACCCCGGGGCCGCGATCGACCCCACCCGCGGGCCCACCGACGGGCCCACCGACGAACCCACCCCCACCAGGGGCCGGCGCTCCGGTACCGGGGCCGCCACCCAACGGAGAGGCCCGCGTGCGCCCCCCACAGCTCTCTCGACCCCCACAGTCCCCGCCCGCCCCCGCGGAGGAACCACCGCACCGCCGACTGGACCCACGGTCCTACTCACGGTGACAGCCCCTCCCGGCCGGGTCCCATCGCCATGTCCGCGACGGGATCCACGACGACACTGGAAACGGATAGAGCCCCCTTATGAACCCCCGTCAGCGACGAGGCGTCCTGCTCATGGTCGTGGCCGCGGTCGGCGCAGTGGCAGTATTCGCGTCCGTGTTCACCTACCTCGACAGCCAGCAGGAACGCCTGGGCCAGTTCGCCACGGTCCTGCGTTTGGTCGACGACGTGGAGGCCTACCAACCGATCACCCAGGAACAGGTCGAGTCGGTCGAGGTCCCCAGCATGTACTTCGACCCGGAGGTGTTCATCTCCGACCTCTCCGACGTGGACACTCCCGCCGATCAGCAGTTGGTCGCCGCCTCCCATCTGGAGAGCGGTGTTCTCCTGCAGCAGGGCATGGTGCAGCCGCAGCCGACCCTGACCGAGGGCGAACGCGAGATCGCCATCATGGTCAACGCCGAGACCGGCGTGGCCGGCAAGGTGCGACGCGGCTCGGTCGTGGACATCTACGGCACCTTCCAGCCGCGCGACCACGGCGAGGCCTGCGCCACCCGTGTCATCACCGAGGTCGAGGTCCTCGACATCGGTGAGCTGCGCAGTCAGGAGACCGATTCGGGGGTGACCGGTGTGGTTCCGGTGACGTTCCGGCTCGATCCGGACAGCGCGCTGCAGCTCGCCTACGCCGAGGAGTTCTCCACAAAACTGCGGCTGGCCCTGGTCAGCGCGGACGGTGGCGGTTCCGTGGGTGACGAACAGTTCTGCAGCGGGGACTTCGACGACCTGATCGATCAGGCCGCCGACCAGACCGACGAGCGGCGCGTGCCGCATGGGGGGTAGACAGCGGTGAACTTCCGCGTTCTGGCGGGGATGCCCACATCCGAGACCGAGATGGTGCTCGCCGCACGGTTCGAGGAACTGGGCACGTGCGACCTGGTGGCCATCCGCAACACCGGCACGGCACTGCACGACGCGGCCGGCGAGTTCCCCGAACTCGACGTCATCCTCATCCACGAGGACATGGGGCCCGCGCCGGTCCTGGAGACCGTGCGCGACCTGTCCCACCGCCATCCCCAACTGGCGATCCTGCTGGTGTCCTCGGCCATGGACCCGAACACCTTCACCGGAGCCATGGAGGCGGGCGCCCGCGGGGTGCTGTCCGCGGACGCCGGGATCGGCGAGCTGGAGACGCGGATCGCCAAGGCCGCCGAATGGTCACGCACCCTGCGCCGCCACCTGGAGTCCGCCTCCCACGAACTACCGGCCTCCGGGGTTCGTGGTCGGATACTGACGATCAGCGGCGCCAAGGGCGGGGTGGGCACCACCACCTGCGCGGTGCACCTGGCGATGGCCGCCGCCAGACGCGACCGGGTCGTGTGCCTGGTCGACCTCGACCTGCAGGCCGGTGACCTGCCCGCCTTCCTCGATCTCCAGCACCGTCGGTCGATCACCGACCTGGTGGAGAGCGCCGACGACATCAGCCCCGGCATGCTCGCCGAGACCCTGTACGTGGACCCGCGCGGCCCGCACGTTCTGCTCGCCCCCGAACACGGGGAACGCGGCGAGGACGTCAACGCCCGCGCCACCCGACGCATCCTCAGCGCCCTGCGCTCACGCTACGAACTGGTGATCGTGGACTGTGGGTCCACCATGAACGAGGCCACCGCGATGGCGGTGGAGCTGGCCGACAACGCCGTGGTGACGGTGACCCCGGACGTACCGGCGATGCGCGGGGCCCAACGCCTGATGGCGATGTGGGAACGGCTACAGATCCGCACCCAGGACAACGTGCACTCCCTGGTCACCCGGCACAGCCGCAAGAACGAGATCCAACCGGACTTCCTCCAGCAACTGCTGGGCACCAAGGTGCTGCGCACCCCGGTCCCGGCCGCCTACCGGGCGCTGGAGCCCGGCGAGAACAACGGCGACCCCACCAAGGTGACCGACGAGGGGCTGCGCAAGGCCTTCGCGCGGTTGGCCGCGGAGCTTGACCTGTTCACCGCGCCCACCGGGCCGGGCGGCAGCGGCAAGGGCGGGTTCACCCCCTCCGGCGGCGCCACCCCGGCGCCGGGGGTCTCCTCTGACGGACCACCCTCCACCCGGGACGTGTCCGGATTCCTCAACGCCAGCGGCCACAACGTGTTCAACGGGCACGCGGTGACCGGGGCGCGGGGCCCCGGCGGGTCGGGTGGCCCCGGGGGAACGGGCGGAACCGGTGGATCGGGCGGCTGGGATCCGGGGTCCACGGGGCGGGGGTTCGGTGGCTGAGCGACGCGGCGGCACCTCCTCGCGTCGCGACGACCGGGGCGCGATCATCGTGGAGTTCGCCGCCATGGTGCCCTTCATGATGCTGGCGTTGGCCCTGGTGTGGCAGGTGCTGCTCATCGGCCTCACCTCCATGTACGCCTCGCACGGCGCGGCCGAGGCCGCCCGGCAGGCCGCGGTCACCCCCGACGACATGGAGCGCATCGACGAGGAGGCCCGCAAGCGCGTGCTCTCGCCGTGGGACGCCCCCGACGTGCTCACCACCTCCGTCGTGGAGCGCGACGGCGCACGCTACGCCCAGGTGACCGTGGCGATGCCGGTGTTCCTGCCAGGTACGAGCGGACCCTGGGACATCACGGGTGAGGCGAGGGTCGTCACCGAGGTCGTCCCGCGTGACGGCGTCGTCGAGCCACCACCTGGCACGGAGCCATCGGAGCCGGGGGAGGACGACACGTGAGACGCGGCCTCTGCCCCCGAGCGCGCCGGGACGCCGACCGCGGCGGCCCCATCCTGGAATTCGCCGCGGTCCTGCCGATCCTGCTGCTCACCGTGGTGGTCGCCTTCGAGGCCTTCATCTCGTTCGTGGCGATCGAACGGCTGGAGTCCGCGGCGCGCGCCGGGGCCCGGGAGGGCACCGAGGAGGCCGCCCATCAGGCCTTGCCGAGCTGGTTGGACGAAGCGACCGTCACCAGCGGCACCAATGACAGTGACGGGTTCTACGTCGAGGTCTCGCACTCGCTGCCGATCGTGTTCTCGGTGGACCTGAACGTGACACTGACCCGTCGGGTGGACATGCCGAACATGTGACGCGTGGCCCGTCCACCAAGGAGGAAACGAGGAACATGGGGCTGAAGGACCGCCTGGAAGAGGACCGTTCCAACGAGGAACGGGCCGACCGGAGCAGTGTGACGCACTGGCGACGGCGACTCCTGGCCGAGATCAACCTGGAGGACCTGTCACGGCTCACCCTGGCCCAGCGCAGGGTCCGCCTGGAGAAGGTCGTCGGGCACATCCTTTCCCGCGAGGGGCCGGTGCTGTCGGACCGGGAACGTTCGATCCTCACCCGACGGGTCGTGGACGAGGCACTGGGCCTCGGTGTACTCGAACCCCTGCTCGCCGACGAGACCATCACCGAGATCATGGTGAACGGCCCCGACAACGTGTTCGTGGAACGCGCGGGCCGGATGGAGCGCATCGACGCGACCTTCAACGGCGAGGAGCAGCTCTACCAGACCATCGACCGGATCGTCTCGCTGGTGAACCGGCGCGTGGACGAGTCATCCCCGATGGTCGACGCCCGTCTGCCCAGCGGCGAGCGCGTCAACGTCATCATCCCGCCGCTGTCGTTGTCGGGTCCGGTGCTGACCATCCGACGCTTCCCCAAGCCCTACCCCATCGAAGACCTGGTGCGCATGGGCAGCCTGGACCAGGCCACGGGCGTGCTGCTGTCGGCGATGGTCCGGGCCCGGTTCAACATCGTGGTCTCGGGCGGTACCGGCACCGGTAAGACCACCTTCCTCAACGCCCTGTCGGCGTTCGTGCCCAGCACCGAACGCATCGTCACCATCGAGGACTCCGCCGAACTCCAGTTGATGCAGGACCACGTGGTGCGGTTGGAGTCGCGGCCCGCCAACATCGAGGGACGCGGCGAGATCGCCATCCGTGACCTGGTGCGCAACGCGCTGCGGATGCGCCCGGACCGCATCATCGTCGGTGAGGTGCGCGGGCCCGAGACCATCGACATGCTCCAGGCCATGAACACCGGCCACGACGGCTCCCTGGTGACGGTGCACGCCAACTCGGCCGAGGACGCCATCCACCGGATCCAGACCCTGGCCACCCTGGGCGACGGACGTGTCCCCTACAACGCGCTGCGCGACCAGATCAACAACGCGGTGGACGCGATCGTGCACCTGGGCCGGTGGCCCGACGGGTCGCGTCGGGTCTCCGAGGTGGCCGTGGTGTCCTCGCGCCGCAGCGAGGAGTTCCGGCTGGACTCGCTGTTGGAGTTCGCGTCGCTGCCCGCCGGAGCGGACCACGACGTGAAGGGCGAGTTCCGGCACCGCCCCCTGCCACGCCACGTCGCCGGTCGGATCTACCACGTCGGTGAGAGCATCCCCTCGGTGTTCGGCGTGGTCCCCGACGGCCCCGGCGGAGGACACCGGTGACCACTTTCCCCCGTACCCCCCGATCCTCGGCGTCACCGCCGGGCCCGACGCGATGGGAGTCAGCGTGACCTGGCAGTTCGCAGCGATCCTCGGTGGGGTCGCTCTGGTTCTGGCCGTGTTGCTGTGGGCGATCTGGGAGTTCGTGGCCAGTTCCGACCAGCGCCGTCTCATCGCGTCCCGCAGCGCCTTGGCCCAGGCCGAGTACGACGCCTCCACCCCGATGGCGCGCCTGGACGTGGCGCTGCACCGCACCCAGTGGGGTGCCCGGCTCAGCCGCCGCCTGGCCCGTTCGGGCACCGATACGCGACTGTCCACCTTCCTGGTCGCGTTGGTGGGCGGAGCACTGCTCGCCGTCATCGTGGTCTGGCAGATCCTCGCGCCGATGTTCGGGTTGCTGGCCGCGGTGGGGGTGGGGTTCCTGTTCTTCTCCTACCTGAGCCGGGCCGAGGCCAAGCGCCGCGAGGAGTTCACCGGTCAACTGCCCGACCTGGCGCGGGTGCTGGGCAACGCCACCTCCGCCGGGCTGGCCCTGCCCACCGCGGTGGCCATCGCCGCCGACGAACTCGACGGGCCCGCCGGCGAGGAGCTCGGACGCATGGCCGAGTCGATGAAGCTGGGCGCGAGCTTCGAGGAGTCCGTCGCCGAACTGCGCGAACGCATGCCCTCCCGAGAGCTCGGCGTGCTGCTCTCCACCCTGATCGTGGCGTCCAGGTCGGGTGGTTCGCTGGTCAGCGCGCTGCGCAACATCTCGGCCACCTTGGAGAACCGCAAGGAGACCCGGCGCGAGGTGCGCACCATCCTGTCCGAGACCACCAGCACCGTGTGGGCGTTGGGGTTCATGTCGGTGGGCGCCCTGTTCCTGCTCAACATGATCCAGCCGGGCATCATGCGCACCATGACCTCCCAACCGGCCGGGATCGGGCTGCTGCTGGTCGTGGCGACCCTGTTCGTCATCGGATTCGTGGCGGTGTCCCGGATCACCAAGTTCAAGATGTAGCCCCGAATCCCCCCGAAGGAACTCGGATGAACCTGCTCCCCCTGCTGGTGGCACTGGCGTCGGCACTGATCGTGGTAC
The DNA here is from genome assembly GCF_040635885.1 of Nocardiopsis sp. NPDC006832. Lineage (NCBI taxonomy): Bacteria > Bacillati > Actinomycetota > Actinomycetes > Streptosporangiales > Nocardiopsidaceae > Nocardiopsis > Nocardiopsis sp. NPDC006832. The sequence goes on from NZ_JBEYLC010000003.1 coordinate 9,842, forward strand.
TCGCCTGTTATGGCCTGCACCTGAGCATGTCGAAGACGCGCGTGCCGGTGGACGAGCCGACCGCGCGTCCCGTCGTCAAGAGCGACGAGACGTTCTTCCTGCACCGGATCACCGAGGCGATCGGCCGCCCCTTCGCGGGTTCGGTCCTGGCCTCGCTCACCGAAAAGCGCCGCGGATCCATCCACGAACGGATCGAGGCGTCCGGCCGGGTCGACGGACTGACCGTGGAAAGGTACGTCCGGCGCAAGATCGGCGAGGTCGCGCTCTACGGCAGCCTGTCGGTGCTGCTGTTGCTGTCCGACAACGCCATGTTCGGCCTGGTGATGCTGGCCTTCGTGGGCCTGACCGACCTGAGCATGTACGTCAAGGCCCAGGAGCGGGCCGACCAGGTGCAGTCACAACTGCCGGACTTCCTGGACGTACTCGCGGTCACGGTGAGCGCGGGCATGTCGTTCCGCGCCGCCGTGGCCCGGGTCGCCGACTCCATGCCGGGTGTGCTCTCCGGCGAGTTCGTCATCGCGCTGCGCCAGATGGAGTTGGGCACCTCCCGCCGGGAGGCGTTCGACGCCCTGCGCCGCCGCAACCGCAACGAGTCACTCGGCAAGTTCGTGACCGCCATCCAGCAGGCCGAGGAACTGGGCGCCCCGCTCAGCGACACCCTGGTCAACATCAGCCAGGACATGCGTCGCGAGGACGCCCAGTACATGCGCCGCAAGGCTCAGCAGCTCAACCCGCGCGTGACCGTGGTGACCGCCACGACCCTGTTGCCGGGCCTGCTCATCCTCATCGTCGGGTCGATGATCCTGGGCAGCGACATCGACTTCGGCAGCCTCCTCGGCGGCTGACCCCGGCGGGTCACTCCGCGGGGGTGGGCGGCGGGAAGGGGATCTGGGACAGGACCGGGATCAGGCTCTCCTCCTCGAAGTCCAGGTGGGCGTTGAGCTCCCGGGACATCCGGTCGAGTTCGGCGCGGAAACGGTCCGGGTCGGCGGTGGCCAGGTCGGCCAACAGCCGCTCCAGCTCGCCGCGGATCCGGTCCACGACCCGGTGTTCGGCGATCAACCGCTCGATGGGTTCGCGCAGGTGAGGGTAGCCCTGCGCGAGACCCGGGAAGACACCGTCCTCTCCACTGTGGTGGAAATGCAGTGATTCGCAGAACGCCAGGCAGTGCTGGCGGATCTGCAGGTTGAGCCCCACCGGGGCGCCGCTGCCGGCGTGTTCGGCCAGGTACGCCTCGGCCTCCTCGCGCACCCGGTCGAGCTGGCCGCGCAGCCACCCGTGCACCTCGAACAGCTTCTCGGCGAGGTTGGTGACCTCCCCCGCGCTCTCCAGGGCGGCGGGTTGGAGTTCCACCACCGGCAGCCGGCGCCCGGACCGCGACTCGTAGTCGCCGAACCCCGGTTCGCGACGAACGACCTCCTCGAACAGGCGGTCCCGTTCGGCGCCCTCGGTGGGCACCGCGACCGCTTCGAAGCGTTCGGTGCCCAGCTCCACGACCACCATCGGATGCGCGAGCAGGTTGCGATACCAGTCGGGGTCGCGCGAGGACCCTCCCGCCGAGGCGACGACCAGCAGCCGGTCGTCGACCCTCAGGTACCCGAGCGGGTTGGTGTACTCGCGACCCGACCGCGCCCCGGTGGTGGTGAGCAGCAGCAGGTCACCGCCTTCGAACATGCCGCCGACGTGGCCTCCGTTGGCACGGAACTCCTCCACCACCGGCACGTTGAAGGGGCTCACCACCGGTTCGGGGCGGGCGTGCGGATGCGGCCTGTCGGACTGCGCGGTCTGAGCGGCCTGGTCGGATCGGTCGGACTGAGTGGTCTGGTCGGTCATGGAAGTACCTCCTGAGTGAGTGGAGGCGGCCGACCCCGAGCACACGAGGTATCGCCGTCGAAGGCACTGTCCGGCACAGCGTGGCCGAAACGACGCGGCCGAAGCGACGTGGACAGGCCTGGCGGGGCAAGGCGAAGGGAGCGCACGGAAGCGCCGAGGCGAATGGTGTTCGGGGAGGCCGCCGGTCAAGATGCCGGACGGTGCGGCGGCCCGGAGAGGGCCGCGAGCGGTTCAGCCGCTCAGATTCCGTACGCGAAGTAGTGGCTCACGATTGGCTCCCCGAAGAATTCAGGCGCCTCCATGTCGACCGACCGGCCCACTGCTCTTGGTTCGGGACACGCGACGCCCCACCACCTTAACCGGCCGTGCGGGTAGGGGGAACCCCACCGGAGGTCTCGCCTCAGCCCCATCGGTTCCCCTCGGGCCGATCCGTAGTTTCGAGGTCGTCCCCTCACGCACCTCACCCCTCGGAGAGAACCATGAGGCGTTCCCTCGCCCCGGATCTGGCCCGCGGCTTCATGCTGCTGTTCATCGCGCTGGTCAACGCGCAGTTCTTCCTCACCCACGCCGACACGGTCCGGGGCGTGGGCGACCAGGCGCTCACCTTCGTCCAATCCCTCCTGGTGAACGGCCGGGCGATCCCGCTGTTCTCATTGCTGTTCGGCTACGGCATGGTCTGGATCGCCCGTCGGGTCACCGAGTCGGGGGGCGGATGGGTGCACGTGCGGACGGTGCTGCACCGGCGCGGGCTGTGGATGCTGTTGATCGGCCTGGCGCACGGGGTGCTGCTGTTGCCGGTGGACATCATCGGCGCCTACGGGTTGTCGCTGGTGCTGTTCCTGTTCTTCCTGCGGGTCGGTGACCGGGCGCTGCTGTGGGCGGCCGGCCTGTTCGCGGGGGTCTCGGTGGCCCTGAACTCCCTGCTCACCTTCGTCCTGGGCGGCCAGGGCGAGGAGGAGGGCCCGGCCGCGTACGCCGCGGCGCCCTCCCTGGTGGAGTCGGACCTCGTGGCGGCGATGGGCGAACGCTTCGCCGAGTGGGTGCTGTACACGCCCGTGACCCTGGTGTTGGTGGTGATGCCCCCACTGCTGGTCGGTGTTTGGGCCGGACGCCACCGGATCCTGGAGCACCCCGAACAGCACCGGACCCTGCTGGTGCGCACCGTCGTCGTCGGTCTGGGGCTCGCGGTGGCGGGCGGCCTGCCCGACGCCCTGGTCAGCGCGTCCCTGGTGCCGAACCCGGGCCCGGAGGTCGAGCCGGCCCTGTGGATCCTGCACGATGCGGTCGGCTGGGCGGGTGGGGCCGGTTGGGCCGCCCTCATCGCCCTGGTCGCGCTCGGACTGTCCAACGCGAACGCGACCGAACACCCGTTGGTACTGGCGGTCGCCGCCGTGGGCGAGCGTTCCCTGAGCTGCTATCTGACGCAGGCGGTGGTGTTCACCCTGGTGTTCGCGCCCTACGGACTGGGTTGGGGCGCGACAGCGAGTGCCTCGGCCGCCGCCGGTGTGGCGGTGGCGACGTGGGCGGCGACGTTGGTGTGGGCCGACCTCTCCCGGCGTCGCGGCGGGCGCGGCCCCGCCGAGACGCTGCTGCGCCGACGCGTGTACGCCGGGATCCACCTGCCCGGTCGCACGGGTGAGTAGGGGTCAGCCCTCCTCGACGGGGCAGTCCATCATCGTGTTGGACTCCAGCGAGGTGTCCGGGACCGCGAAGAAGCCCGAGCCCATCGCCTCTTCCTCACGCCACTCCAGGGTGCCGTCCACGTCGTAGCAGTGTCCGCTCATCTCGTGCGTCAGCGGACCCGAGTGCGCGGCCGGCCGGTAGGCCACCCCTCCGCGCTCGGGGGCTCCCGGGATGTACACGGTCAGTGTCTCGGAGGGGTGGTCCGGACCCAACACGGTCAGGGGTGTCAGGGGTGCTTCCAGCTCGCTGCCGGTACCGCCTCGGTGGACCTCCTTGTCGACCCCGGCGTTCTCCGCGGGGTCGAGCGGGACGAGGGTCATGAAGTCCTCGGCGTACACGATGTGGCTGCCCACGTCGGGGTGGTAGCGCAGCTCCACCGAGAACTCGGCCCCGTCCGCGGCCGGAACCACCTGGGTCATGCACACGGACAGAACGGGGAACGCGCTCAGGCCCGGCGTGGCCAACCCGTAGTCGACGGTGTCGTGGTCGACCGGGTAGACGAACGGCCAGATCTCCGGGTCGACGATCGGGGTGCCCTCCGGCCCAGGGGTGAGCAGTTCGAGGTAGGTCTGGGCCGCGGCGGCCCCCGGGTCGAACGGACGCCACTGTGCCCGGGCGTCCTGCGCATCGACCCGTTCGGGGTCGTCACAGGCCATGGGCTCGGGCTCGGCCGGTTCGGGTTCCGATTCCGTTTCCTGGGCGGCACCGCCCGGGGAGCCCTGGTCGGGTTCCTCGGCCACGACGTTCTCGGGCTCGGCGTCGCCGAGCGTCTCGAACAGCAGGTAGCCGATACCCAACGCCAGGGCCATGCCGAGGGCGCCGACCACCAGCCACAGGCCCACGCGTGGCCCGCCGGCGGTCTCCTCGTCCTCTTCGAGCACCAGCTCCTGGGTGTGGTTCGCGGCGCCGGGTTCGCCCCGGGCCCCGAACAGGTAGGCGTTGGCGTCCGGTTCGGGCTCCGGGGCCGGGGACCGGGTCTGGGCCGGGACCGGAGTGCCGGCAGCGGCGGCGGGAGCGGGCTCCGGCTCGGTCGTGGTCTGGGCCAGGGCGGCGTTGGTCCAGGTCACCGGGTCGTGCGGGGGGATGTTCTGGGCGGACCAGTGCTCGGCGATGAGCGCGCGCAGCCGGTCGGGCCAGGTGTCCGCGGTGGCCCGTTCGTCGATACCGAGCAGCAGCAGGCATTCCAGGTACGCCTCGTCCGCGGAGGGACGCCGGGCGGGGTCCGGGGAGAACGCGCGTTCGAGCAGCGGGCGCAGTTCCTCGGGAAGGGCGCTCAGGTCCACGCGCGCCTCGCGGGCGCGGGCCGCCATCTCCCACACGATCTGTCCGGGGACCCGCCCGGGCACGTGGCCGGCGGGGTTGGGGCCGAACGGCGGGACGCCGGTGGCGGCGTACACGACCAGACCGGCCCACCCGTGCACGTCGGTTGCGGTGGACGTGGCGGCCCTCTCGTAGCGCTCGGGGGCCAACCAACCCAGGCTCTGGGCGCTCTGGGTGGGTGCGCTCGGGTCGATACGGCGGACGATGCCGTAGTCGAGGACCTTGGGACCGTCGGCGGCCACGACCACGTTGCCCGGGCGCATATCCCCGTGCACCAGGCCCAGGGAGTGGAAGCCGGCGAGGGCCTCGGCCATTCCGGCGGCGAGGACGAGGAGCTGGTTGCCGCTGAAGGGCCCCTGGCCGCGCATGCGTTGCCACAGCTCGAACCCGGGGATGTATCCGACGGCCGACCAGGGGCGTCCCTCGTGGACACCGCCGTCCCGGACCGGGACGGTGCACACACCACCCACCTGACGCATGAGCGCGTCCTCGTCGGCGGCATCGGCGCCATCGGTCCATTCGGCGTCGGCGATCTTCAGGGCCAACGTCTCGTGGTCCGGCGAGACGGCGGCGTAGAGGGTGCCCAGACCGTCGGCTCCGAGCCGCCCGATCAGGCGGTAAGGGCCGACCTGGAGCGGGTCGCCGTCGGTCAGGGGTGCGACGTTCGGCGGTAGGGCGGGAGAGGAGAAATCCATTGGGGGCAGCTTTCCACACATCAAGGGACGGTTGTGGTGGCCTGTGCCGGGATAGCACATTCGATCCCGTGGTCCTGAGAATCTACCCAATCGTCGGGGTACCCGTCGCCGGGTCTGCGGTATCGAAAAGCCCTACGGGGCCGCCCGGAAAGGGCTTTCGGCCGACCACCCGCCACCACACATGCGACCACCCCTGGACCGGGAAGCCGCTGCTCATCGTGGTTCCAGGTTCCACACGTTCCTTCGCGAATCGGCGAATGAGACCGGCGCCACAGCATCCAAAGGCCCCGTTTCGCGTCCTCGGCCGTTATCAGGTTGTTGGGCGGGAGGAGGGAATTCGTACTCAACCCGGAAAATCAGACAGGTGCCCGCGCAACTTCTTGAGCTGTTCCTCGCTTCCCACATCGCCCTCGTAGCCGTCGTCGTCCTCGACGACGGCGGGTGGTCGGGTGATCGTGCCGGGCCCCTCCTCCAGACGCCGCCGCAGCGCGTCGATCTCCCTGCCCTGGTCCCGTCCCAGGACCATTCCGATCGCGCCGAGGGCGACCCCGGCGAGGACCATCACCACCGCGAGCACGCCCAGGGAGGTCGTGTAGGCGACACCGAAGACCAGCCCCACCGCCGCAGTACCCGCGCCCAGGATCGACATGCCCCGGGGCAGGTGTCGGGAGACACCGCTCTCCAAGGCTTCCAGCCTCTCCTGGGACCGCTCCCGCTCGGCCTCACCGGTGCGCGACTTGGCGGGCAGGCCCTCGTCCCGGCCCTCCCCCACGGCCTTCGCCCGCCGTGCCCGCCGCGCCTCGGCACGGTCGCGCAGCCGCTTCCCCCGCTCCGCCACCGTCGACAGGTCCTCGCGCTGGGCCCGCAGCGCCACGGCCACCGGCCATGGGTCGTCGGCCCCCTCGATGGCGGCGCGCACCCGCTGGAGGACCTGCTGTTCGGGACCCTCCTGGAACCCCTGCGTCACCCACGCCACCAGCACACCCGCGTCCGCGTCGCGCTTGTCGTGGGTGGCGAGCATGTGGACCAGGTCGCCCTTGCGTACCGGCGAGATCTCCCTCGGGGTGAACGCCAGGGACTCGGCGACCCTGTTCATCCACTCCTGTCCCTTGCGCAGCCGATCGAACAGGACCGTGGCCTGGCGGGCGACCCTGCCGTACAGGACGCAAGGGGCGCCCCACACGCACGGCTCATGTTCGTTACGGAAGCAGTGGTGCTTGCCGAACGCCCCCAACAGGTCATAGCGCTCGATGAAGTGCATGAGCGAGTCGTACTCGCCGTCCCGATACGGCCAGGCGCGCCCGTCCCGGGTACTGAACAGGGCGCCCCAGGACATGTCGACGTCGCGGAAGAGCGCGCCCAGGTGAGGGTCGAGTTCGGCGATCAGGTGGGCGGCCTGGACGTCGGCGCCCCCGTAGTCCTCCGGCAGCGCTCCCACCACCCGGTGGGCCCCGCTGTCCTTCTCGGGCAGCCAACGCAGCAACGCGTGGCGTTCGCGCGGCTCACTCAGCATCTCGTGCGCCTCCGCCCACCGTTCCTGCATGCCGGCGGCGAGTTCGGTGGGGTCGGCGTAGTACACGCCGGCGATCTGGAAGGGCGCCCGTCTACTGCCGCTGACGCTGCGCCAGTAGGCCTGCACGCCCTCGTCCAGCAGGAGGGTGCCGCTCGCGTGGCCGGCTTCGAGGCGTTCGTGCTCGAGCGGGACCTCCTTGCCCAGGAGGATGGCCAGGAGTTGGTAGGAGGTGGGGCGCCGCTCCGGTTCCTTGTGCAGACAACTCGCCACGATCCTCGCCAGGTAGTCGGGCACTCCCCGCAGGTCGGGGGTGTCGTGTTTGATCCGTTCGAGGATGCGGTGGTCGTTGGGCGCGTCGAACACGTGCCCACCGGTCGCCGCGAAGGCCATCACCGCTCCCCAGGCGTGCACGTCGATGGCGGCGGTGACCTCGGAGCCGTTGGCCTGTTCGGGTGCCATGTACCGGGGGGTGCCGATGAGGCCGCTGGCCAGGGCGGTGCGGTTGTCCAGGGTGCGGGCGATCCCGAAGTCGATGACCCGGACGCCCTCGCTGGTGATGATGATGTTGGTGGGGGTGAAGTCGCGGTGGACGATGTTGGCGCCGTGCACGGCGCCCAGGGACGTGGCCGTGGCGAGCGCCAGCCGGTAGAGGGGGTCGCCGTACAGGGGGCCTTCCTCACCGACGAGTTCGCGCAGGGTCCGGCCCTCGACGTACTCCGTCACCACCCAGGGCGGGTCCTCCTCGGTCCCGGCGTCGAACACTTCGGCGATGAAGTACCGCTTGACCTGCTTGTTGTGCTCGACCTCCTTGCGGAAACGCTCCCGGTCGCGTTCGCGTTCGACCGGGGAGACGCCCGCCGGCTCGTGCAGGACCTTGATGGCGGCGACGTGGCCGTCGTCATGGCGCCCCAGGTAGACGGTGCCGAAACCGCCCACGCCCAGAACCTCGGTGAGCCGGTATCCACCGAAGGTCTCGCCGATCCGGTTCCCGACGTCGTCGGTCGGTCGATGGCCGTTGGTGGACTCTTCGCCGATGTTCACGAGTGACCCTTCTGCAAGCCGGGGGGAGCGAGGCACACTACCTGAGGGTGGGATGCCGTCAGCGGCCTCTTGGTGCTAGGACCTGCCCGCGCGGACGCGGTTCTCACCTCCATCGCCGGACCCATCGGCTGCAACCCCGTGCAACCATTGCGTTCGCGCGAGCCCGCTTTCCAGTCGAACTCCAGATATCGGGCCCTTCGTCCTGAACCCCGTTGGCCCTACACGATCGACCCGCAGTACCACCAAGCGGTTCCTTCGAGGCATATGAACCAACAAAAGACCGATGGCCGGATCCGGCCGAACCCCAAGATCAACTTCAACGATTAATCGCGAATGGCTGCGGACGACGCGCGCCCTCGGGCATACTCGTTGTCGTCGGACAGCCGACCGTGGTGGTCCTCGCATCGAGGACCGTGGCAGTCGTGGTGTCCACACGATGCACTCGACACTCCACGTCCGAGGGGTCGCGTCGGCCACGGCCCGGCCCCACGGCACGGGTCATGAATGGTCCGGCGAGGCGCTAGAGTACATCACGGGCCCGCTTTTCCACGTTAGTCACACGAGGTCGGGCGGACCGAAGAGAGGAATATCGGAAGTTCGTCATTCCCGGGTAGAACTTTCCGATAGTCCTATTTCCAAAGTGCGGCGGTGAGGTTTATCGGGGGAATCCACGTTCTTCACGCACGTGGATGCCTCACCACCGCCACAGGGCCTCTGGATCTACTGCCCTCCGACCGACGGGCACCGGGAGGGAGATGGGGACCAGAGGGTTCAGGGGCCCTTCCCGTAGGGGGGTGGAGGCCCGGCGATCTCTCGCATCAGGGGGGAAGAGATCGCCGGGTCTTCCGTACGTCCGGGGAACTCGACCGCGGCCACCTTCGTTGGTCCCATCGTGAACAAGCTGAGGATGACACCGGTCGCGGTGGGGTCAGCGGTCCCGGCAGTTGAGCACCGTCTCAAGCAGCCCCGGGAAGCGCCCCTCCAACTCCTGGTCGCGCAACGACACGAAGCACCGCGTGCCCTCGGTCCGATTCAGCAGCAGACCCGCGTTGCGCAGGATCTTCAGGTGATGGCTGAGCGTGGACTGCGCGATCGGCAGATCGATGTCCTTCCAGGCCCGCTCACCCTCCAGTGCCGCGAGCATGCACACGATCCGCAGCCGCGTGGGCTCGGCCAGCGCGGACAGGACCGTGACCAGTTCGACCTCGTCCAGCGCCGGATGCTCCGGCCCCTTGGACACACCCCGGGGCGCCAAGGCCCCACCTCCACTCACCCGTTCGGATTTGGTATGCGTTCAGGCGCGAGTGTACCGTCAATGTTCGATGATCGTCGATCATCGAACATTCGAGGTCAGTGGGGGTAACTGAGATGACCGAAGCCGAGAGCGCCAGAGTGAACCTTCCCGGATCGCCCGTACCCGGGGGTGGGCTCGCGCTGTCCGTCCTGGACCACGCGAGCATCGTCGAGGGTTCCGAGCCCGGTCAGGCCCTCCGTGACGCCCGCGAACTCGCCCAGAACCTGGAGAGCTGGGGCTACACCCGATTCTGGCTGTCCGAGCACCACAACATGCGCGCCATCGCCAGCGCCGCCACCTCCGTCGCCCTGGGCTTCATCGCCGAGGGCACCTCCACCATCCGCGTGGGTTCGGGGGGCGTCATGCTCCCCAACCACTCGCCCCTGGTGATCGCCGAACAGTTCGGCACCCTGGCCTCTCTCTACCCCGGCCGCGTCGACCTGGGGCTGGGCCGCGCGCCCGGCACCGACCCGCGCACCATGCGTGCGCTGCGCCGCGATCACTCCGCCTCCTCCACGTTCCCGCAGGACGTCCAGGAGTTGCAGGCCTTCTTCGAGCCGGCCGCCCCCGGCCAGCCGGTGCGCGCCGTGCCCGGCGAGGGGCTTCGCGTGCCGCTGTGGATCCTCGGGTCGAGCCTGTTCGGCGCCCAGTTGGCCGCCCACCTGGGGCTGCCGTACGCGTTCGCCTCACACTTCGCACCGCAGGCGCTGTACGAGGCCCTGGCCTCCTACCGGGAGAACTTCGCGCCCTCCGAGCAGTCGACGCGGCCCTACGTCATGGCGGGGGTCAACGTGTTCATCGCCCCCACCGACGACGAGGCGCGGAGGCTGTTCACGTCCATGCAGCAGTCGTTCCTGGGCACCCTGCGCAACGCCCGCGGGCTCCTGCCGCCGCCCATCGACCCCACGTCGTTGGACACCATGTGGCGGCCCGGGGAGAAGCAGCAGCTGGAGTCGATGCTGCGCTACTCGTTCGTTGGTTCGCCCGAGACCGTCAAGGCCAAGATCGACCAGTTCGTCGCCGACACCGGTGTGGACGAGCTGATGGTCTCGTCGATGATCTTCGATAAGAAGGCCCGCATGTACTCCTATGAGGCGCTCGCCGACCTGTACGGCCTGGGGGCGGTCAAAGAGGGCTGACGGGACACAAGACCCTGGTCGGGGGAACTGGGTCAAGGGTGGCGGAACCGGGTCAGGCAGGACCCGGACCGTCTCCCCCGGCCACCGGGGCGTGGGGCGAGGTCGCGAGGGCCTCGCCCCACGCTTATGTCCAAGGCTTGGGGCGGGCAGGCTTCCGCACGAACAGAGGTCGATCACGCAGAGGCCGCTCACGTGGGGAACTCGCCGTACCAGGACCTGCGCACGAGATGCTTGGGCAGATACCCGGATTCGACTTCGAGGCTGAAGTCAGGATCCACCTCCGCGGTGTCATAGGCCAGGCACGCGAGGGCGAGGAGACCCAGGTGGAAGACCCCATCGATCTCGTTGACGCGGTCCTCGGTCGTCCAGAACTCGGCATGCGACACCAACCCCTCGGCCAGCGCCTCGTTGAACCCGTCACTGTCCCGCTGCACCAAATAGCGGAAGGCGTTCAACTGGGGGAAGATCAGCTTGTCGAGGCTCTCCGCGGTACCGATCTCGGACTGCTCAGGCGCGGACAGCTCCATCGCCTTGAGCAGGTTCTCACCCAGATCCGGTCTGCCCAGAACAAAGTCTTGAAGAGCGGCGATCCAGTAGTAGACGTAGGGGTTGTAGCGGGTGCCCTCCGACTCCCCGTACTCACGAAGCGTCTCCACCGAGATCTCACAGAGCTCCCGGTAACGCTCCTGCTCACGACAGATCACGGCCAGGAAGAACGCGGTGGTCCAGTTACCCGCGTTGGCCGAGTAATCCGGACCGAAGCCCTTCGTCCTTCGCACCTTATGATGGATCACCAACTCCAAAGGCTCATCTTCAGGAGAGGTCATGATCTTAAAAAGCGCGTGATGCATTTGCATATCGATCACCCACGCTTCCCAGGTGTCCAACTCAGCCACCTCGGGATCCGCCAAAGTTTTATAAATAGTGGCGACGTGAAAAGACCCGACCATGACATCAATCCTGCCAGGGTACTCTTCAAGGACTGGCGGATATTTGTTTCGATTCCCACGCACCCTCTCCACCAGGCCAGGCTCTTCACGGTGCCTAAGGTCATGCGCAGGAATTGAATGCATATACCGTATCTCCTGACAGACATCGAAATATCACCCCAGCCACTGCAGGCTCACCAGCAAGATCAAGGGGGCGAGCACCATTCTCTAATTCCGGGGTCGATCATGAGCGCGGTCGATTAGAAGAACTCTAGCACCGAACTAACGCTGCGTTCCCACGGGACCAGCACAAGACCCCAACCTCTCGGGAAGTTGGAAAACCCCTGCGCATCAAGCCAGAGTGAGATCCCGAGCGATGCTCGAACTTTAAGCTCAGACTATTTCTTTTTCAGCTCTTTCTTCTTCAGTGAAAATTCGCCACACCTGAATTGATCCAGAATTCTTTCGGCAAATAGGGAAAAATGAAACCCGGAAGAAACCTGGGAAATATCGCAAGTCACCCAAAAAGGGACAAATAGTTCCAAAGGAACGAAGTCATTAAGGTTTCCCCTGCCTATCATCTACGGTGCACTAGGCGCGGAAAAAGCGCGTTCCTTGCTCTAGGGAACCGTCAAATTTTTCGGCATCCAGCTCAGCGATCTGAAGAAAGGTGTTGATCGCAGGGAAAACAAGGTATTCGAGGTTGTCCAAACTGCTGATGTCGACGTGTTCGGGTTATGACAGGCGCATGGTCTCATAGAGGCGTTCTCCAAATTCCGAGGGATTGAGGATGTAGTCCTGAATTGCATCGATCCACGGATAGATGCAATCTTCCTACCCTCCACCACGAACCTCTCCGCCTCTTTAAGGAAGGAATAGGAATCTGGCACAGGAAGCGCACTCGGGCTTCGTCTCTACAACGGACAGCCAGAGAGAAGGCAGTGATCTAGTTGCCCACATCGCTCTCCGGCCCGTGGGGACCGCACTGAGTGTCCATGTTCGATGGTCGATGTGCCGCTCGACAGCGGTCTCAGGGTCGGCTGTGCTCATCGCGAAGACGGATTCTGCGGCCTGCATCCAGGTGCTTCAGAATCGCCAGGTACGAACCTCGTGGACATCAGGGTCCACAGACAAGGCAACTTGGGCCTGGGACCTGATGTTGTTGAGATGGATCCCCACAATGAAAGGGGAAGTGACCATATCCTCTACCATCTCCCTCCGCTCCAGTTCGTGTGTATCCAAGTTTTTCTTGGTTCTGGCACTCTCTAATAATCAAGAAGTTGATCTACTCCCCACGATTGGCTTCATCGATTTTCTCCTGCAGCCAACCAGGGGTGAACTCTTCACTCCTAGGAAATATCCTCATCTCCTCAAGGAAATCATCTGGATCCGGGCCGAAAGTAAACGGGGGAAAATCCGTGTAATTGAACTTCGATTTGAATTTTCCCTCACTCCACAGCATAAGCTCCCACGAGAACCATGTCCCACGATTCTGCTTGTACATCCCAGAGCGGATTTCCATTGCTCTCATGATAAAGCTCGTGGGAAGACTGATTCGCGTCACCTCACCATCTTCCTTCTCTACTTCCATCCTTCGGATCGCGTATTCACCCATGAACATGATGAAAAATCTAGCCCATTTCCAATTTTCAGGAAGGTAGCCCGACAGGCTTGACGCCATCCCCGAAATTGCTTCCTGCTCCTCAATTGGAGATAGCTCATCATTACTAGACTCGTACATGGGGTCACCTACTTCAATTTGGGCCGATTCGGGAAGAGAATTTCATCCTGCAGCACTCCATTGATACTGAATTCAATAGAAATTGCTGCCGGCGGCGCGTTTAGCACTTTCGAAAGATTTCCGTTGCTTTTTCTGACTTCGAACGTCGGGAGCATTGGATCATACACCTGCCTCACCCTAGCTCGAATATCAGGCGGTGGCGGAGCCTTCCTATAAGCCTCCTTCCAGAGTTCGACCTCAGCCAGATAATCCGGGTTATTACTGCGCCCTTCAAGGTGCTCAAATTCCCCCTTGTTAACTCTTTCTAGCGCCATCTCAAAATTCCGGTAAGATTTTCCTACCCTCCATTCTGCGGCAGCGTGCTGATTTACACTCTTCCGCATCGCTACCTGATTCAATCGCTCTGGGATTCCCCCAAATTCACCAATCCCTACCACATGTCCACCATTCCATGTGGTTTTTTCGAATTGTGGCGCCTCTGTCAGCCCAGGGTATTTTTCCGGATTCCCAGCGAAGTCTTCCTTCAAAAATCTATTATAGGTATCGTAGTACTCCCTTGCCGCCTTGGTTACTGCGCGCTCTTCCCCACTGAAACGAGGGGACGAGGCCGGAGTGAAGCGGCCTTCAGACTCAAGGTTATCACCGTACGAATTTGTCTGATATGTGTAACGCGAATTTGGAGTTTTTACTCGATATTCTGCATTTGGTCTTGGGTCGACGAACTCGGGATGCTTACGGTCGAAGTTGCTGATATCGAGTTCAATTCTTCTTATTTCCCCACTGGCATCAGTGATATATGTCCCCCTGCGCGAGCCGGAGCGATCAAAAACCTCATAGCTTGTATCTGGGGAGAGTCCGCCTTTATCTCCAAACCGTTCGCCCGGCTCGGGAGAGAGTTCTTTGTTTTCCTTCTTGACCTCTTCTTTCTTTAGTTCATTTTCTGGAAGTACAGGCTTTGCTCCATCATTGACTCCCGATCCAGAGAGACCCACCTCCTCAACGGTTCCTGTTTTCCCCCATGGAATCTTTAGTGGATCTTGGGAATGGAAGGCGGATCCTCCAGAACTAGACCCATAATTGCTTCCGCCATTCACATTCGCACTAGAAGGTGTGAACGTTCCTTGGGACGTCGAGTCACTATTTTGACTATCCGAGTATCTGGTTGCTGAAGAACTGTCTTGGCCAGATGCTCCCCCACCACCTTGGTTGCGGGCGACGGGGTTGTTGTCGAGCAACTCGGCGCCGCGATTCCCAGGGTGATTGGAGATCTCGTTACCGAAGGAACCGCCACCGCCAGGAGTACCGATACCGGTGACGCCGAGCAGGGGACGGAATGGAGCAGGGGGGTCAGGGGTGACGTTCGCCTTCAGAGTGTCCTTGGGGACACTGCCGTCCGGCAAGACCGGTTGTCTGTCCGCTGCGCCCTCGGGACCCTGATCTGAATCGTCGCCGTCGGATCCGTCGTGGTTATTGTCGCCTCTGGGGTCGGCCGAGGACGGTGACGAAGCCCAGGAGGCCGCCCGCACCTCGTTCGAGACAGGAACTTTGGGCTGGGAGATCTTGCGATCCCAGTCGGTTCCGGCCAAGTCCCTTTGGGCTGCCGGGTCGGACTTGGTCTTGTTGTCGATCTCGGCGATGTCGGGATGGTTGAGAATGTCGTCACCGACCAACGCATCGCCCACTGTGGGGTCCTGGTTCGGGCTCTGGTCGACTCCCCCGGCCGTTCGTGCCGAGTGATCAACACCAGAGCGACCACTACCGGCTTCCCCTGTACCGCTCCCAGCGAAGACCCGTGTATCCGCCAGCGCAGACGTATCGGACTCACTCGGGTCGTCCATGGCGGAGTCCTGCGTCGGGCGCTGGATGGGGCGTTGATCGGTCTCCGTAGTCGCCTGCGTCGGGCGAGCACCACTGGGACGTCCACCCTCGGTTTCCCCTGCCGTCTGTGTCGAGGCGGAACCGGCCGGCTCGGCCCCGCTCTGGCCGGACGGCATCAAGCGGTTGACCATGGCCTTGAAATCGGCCAACTGGCTCGGGCCGAACCCGGTGGCGTCCAGCGCCCTGCCGGCCAGGTTGATCAGCGGCGAGCCCGAACCACCGAACTGCGGGAGGTGGGACACATCGGGCAGATCGATATCCACCCCACCGGCACCACCGCCACGACCCGAGCCGCCCATCCCATCCATGATGGACATCCCACGCCAGGCCATCAACGGCACACCCACCACCGCACCCACACCGGTGGCCGTCAGCGCCGCACCGCCCACCAGGCCGATGACGTTCAACGCCGCCGTCCCGATCACATAGCCGGGACGATCCCCCCACTCCTCCCACGGCACCACCGAATGCGCCAGGTCCTTCCACGCCTGGCCCACACCCTCCCCGCCGTTCCACCCAAGCGAGTCGGACTCGGCGTCATACATCCCCACCAACGAGGCCGCCGAGGTCAGGTTGTCCCAGTGGTACTCCTTGAGCGCGTCCCCCCACGAGGCCTGGAACCAGCCCTCGGAAGAGTGCGCGCCCACCATCGCGCCCACACCCTGTACCGCGTCCACACCGAAGTCCCACACCGCATGGCTGACATCGACCCACCACCCGTGGTCGGTCTGGGCATTCTCATGGCCCCAGGCCTCGGCCAACTCCGAGATGTCCTGGTCGAACCCGTGGTAGAACACGTTCGGGTCGAGCTCGGCATCCCCCTCGGGCTGCTTCTCGAAGTTGGTGCGCCCCGAAATCCCGGCGTTGATCGCGTTGGCGCAGGTGTTCTCCACCTCGGTGTAGTCGGTGATGATCTTTCCGCCCCGCTCGATCAGGGCATCGTTCTCCTCCTTCAACGGGCTGTCACCGAACCCGAGGAACCCACCGCCCTTGTCCCAGTCATCACCCTCGGCGGCGATGCGGGAACGCAGGTCATAGGCCTCCACCCGCAGGTTGGACCAGCGGGTCTTGATGTCGGCGACGTCCTCGGCGAAGTTCTCCAAAGCCCGGGCCGCCCGGTCCAACTCCTCACCCACGGTGTCGCCGTCGGTGGCCACCGGGTCCAGGACCGAGAACAGGGTCTCGGCCTCCGGGGCGGAGTAGGGCCCGTTCAACCCGGCCCAAGAGCCGGTGATGTCGTTGCCGGTGTCGGCGATCGAGGTGCCCAGCTCACGCAACCCCGAAGCCATGGCCTCGACATAGCCCACCGACACCGACGGTTCGGGGAAGGTCAACGGGCTGATGACGCCCTCAGCGTCTCTGAGACGGTCTTCCTGTTCCTTGACGCTCAGGGGGTCTGCGGGGGTGGCCGCGCCCGCACCCGGGTCCGCGATCGGCACAACGAACTCCAAAACAAGACAGGGGAAAAGGGGGGAAGGGGAAAACCAGGGATCAGCGGGTCAGACAGGCCGGCCCGCACCGGGACCGCCCACAGGACCGGACGGGGCGTTGGGGTCGGGGACATCGCCGGCCTGGGCCTGGGCTTCGGCGGCCATGTCCTGATCACCCTCGACATAGGCGGTGGTGGCCTCACCCGCGCCCTGGAGGGCCGAAGCGGTCAGCGAGAGCATGTCGCCCAACATGGCGAAGTTGTGCTCGGCGAACTCACCGATCGCGATACCGATGGGGGCGCTGTTGATGTGGGAGTTGACCGCGGTGATCCGCGTTTCCAACTGACTCATGTGCCCCAACAGCCCCGAGCCGCCACCCTCCTCACCCAGATGTTCGGCTGTTTCGGAGAGCACCGAACCGACCTGGACCGGGTCGATGGACCACTCACTCATGCCCATCCTCCCCGGGTCGGAGCACGGAACGCCTGGGGACGGAACATCTCGTCGGAGTCGACCTCATCGCTCGCCCAGTCGATCGCCTGCCCGGAAGCGTTGGGCGATGTGGAGTCGTGGACCGAGATGGTGTGCCACATCCGGTCCAGACAGGCCAGGGTCCGGTGGAAGTCGGTGGCGCCTCGGGTACGCACCCGTTCGGCGGCTACGGCGATGCGCACAGCGGAGTGCGGCGGCCGGTCCGATCGTTGTTCCTGCTGTTCCGGGGGTGGGGGTGTGTCCCCGGTCGGATGTGTGCTCCCCGTTTCGTCATAGACGAACGCGAACCTCACCGGCCTGCCTTCCCAAGAGTCGATATGCGCCTGTTGTCAGATCGGTTGCCTGAATCGTCGGTGTGGTTGCGATTCTGGTGATTTTTCCGCGTCGACGCACGCTTGGGGAGCCCTGGTGTGGCGTGGGGCGGGACCGGGCGGCTCGGGACAAAGGCTGAATCCGCCCCATCACTCCAGGTCACGACACGTGGGCGGCAGAGGAGCCCCGAGGGGACGAGGGGGTGGAGTGACGAAGGCCACTACGAGAGAGCGGCGGAGGCCAGGATGCCACTTCGGAAAGCGGCAGAGAAGGCGACAGGGGTAGAGGAGTCACCCCAGCGCCGCTGTCGGACGGCTCCCGTCGAAACCCTCCCGACGCCCACCATGATGAACCAGATGATCTTGCTCGCAGCGCCGGTTTCGGCGCCCAAAAGGGCGCTACGAGCAAGATCATCCAAGCTCAGGAACAGGGCAAGGGGCAGGGGTCCGGTTTCAGGTATCCGACGTCGGTGCGACGAACGTTCCCCGCTGGGGCAACGTCACCACCAGCCCTTCGTCACGAAGGAGTGCGATTGCGCGGCGGGCGGTCTCCCGAGCGATCCCGTAGTCAGCGACCATCGTCGCTTCCGAGGGCAGCGGGTCTCGTGGTTTCAGCTTGCCCGCTTGAATCTGTTCACGGAGTTGGTGCGCCACCTGCATGTACAGAGGCGTGGGATCGAATCGATCGACATGCATGATTGCGACGTTAGGTACATGGCATACAGCCTGCATATGGCAGACGTGCTAGACGACCTAGACAAGATAGACGTATAGTAAGGCCTTGACCTGCTCATGAAAGTGGCCCGGCGGTGCTGTCAACACCCCGGGCCCGGACAAGCGAACTTGGAGCGCTTGCCATGTCATACGTTACTGCCTTGCTGTCCCTACTCATCCGGCTGGCGCGGCCCACACGAGGGGCGCACACCACCGCCTTCGGATACCTGCGTGAGCTGGGTGGCGAGATGCGCCGTCGTCGCTCTCGCCGGATCCGCCGCTACGTGCTCGCCCCGGCCGACCACGCCGCCACGCACTCCCACAGTCCCGAACCGCTGCCGCCCGCTCCGCCCCCTCCCTCGGTTCCGGCTCCCCCGATCCCGGCACCTCGTCGACCGGTAGAGGCTGCTTCCCTGCGAGTCGAGATCGTTCGGGGCCCCTACCGGGCCTGGGAGAGCCGGCGAGCTCTCCTCCAGGGGGTGCCCGCATGATGCGCGCCACCGACGCCCTCGCCGACCGGCTCACCCGTCTCCTCAACGAACCCGACCTGCCCGCCGACGCCGTCACTCGACTCATCTCGGCGGACGCGGTTTTCGGACGCCTTGACCGACTCCTTCGTTCCGGCGACGCCCTTCCCGCACCCTGGGGTATCCGGCTCGGTAGTGGGGGCGTGGAGTGCATGGAGGTGACCGAGCACTACGACGCGCTCTCCGAAGCGCTCCGGGAGACCGGTGGAGACGCCGCCTGTTGGCGGGCGCTCTGCCGCGCCCGAGATCGCTGGGGGACGTTGCGCACCGCCATCGCCGGCGGCGCGCCGCTTCCCGAGCCCTGGGAGCGCGGCTGACAACACCTTGAGGGCCCGGCCGGAAGTGGCACCTCGGCCGGGCCCTCGTGGTTCCGCTTCATTCCGGCCCAGTGTCCGGAGATTCGGCTTCCAGCCGGGCGGCGCGCCGGTTCAGTTCCTCCGCCTGGTGGTCCCAGTCCGGCCCGTGGAGGTAGAGGTCCGACGCGGCCATCCGAAGCAGGTACGGGTCATCCGGCCGCTGTAGGCAGGCCAACCGGTAGGCCAGGTTGCGTGCCCATACCGGCAACCCCCAGCGCCTCTCGAAATCGGTGCGAAGCATCTCCAAGATGTCGTCCACGGTGGCGAAGGTCAGCTTCTCCACGAACTCCATGACGGCGACTTGCCGGTCCTGGTCATCACGGGAGCCCTCAGGGTCCGTCAGCAGCGCAGCCAACCTGGAGAGTTCGGACATGCGTTCCTCCATGCACGCGATCCATGGACACGTCTACCAGCCGACTTCTTCCGTTACGGCCCATACCAAGACCCGCTTCCCCTCGGGAAAGCTGAACACAGCACTGCGGTCGACGTTCTCGCCTTGCTTGACCGAGGTGCACCGACGAGGATCGACCAATTCCGTATCCCCGATGAAGTGCCGCTCGTGCTGCTCCTCAATCAACTCGCCGGCGGACACGGGGAGGTAGTTGCCGATGTCTCCGCTCCTACAAAAGGCTCCGGCCTCCTCTTCGTCAGGCAGGGTGAAGGTGGCGACATACGTCGCGAGTGGATCCACGTCGCCGACGGAGAAGACCTCGACGGACTCTGCGGAGTCCGGGATCTGGGCACCGGAGAGCTCCTCGAAGTCACTCACCTCGGCTTGCGCCGTGGACTCGGGCTCGGATGTGCCCTCTACCCCCGAACAACCGGCCAAGAGCACGGACAAGAGCGCCGCCGGCAACAGAACGGCACCTCGTGATGTCCTCATTCCCCACCCCTGAACGAACTCCCACGCCTCCACTCCCGCCGTGCACGGACGTAGCGCCAGGACAACGGGAAGCACAGCGGGATCGCGGTGAGCACGGTGAACGGGATCGCCTGCAACACCGGTGGCCCACCGAACTCGTGGGACCAGATGTTGAGCCCCACGATCACCACGCACAACCCCGCCACCACGTACAGGACCACTCCCCCACCACGTCCCAGCAGCAGAGCGCACACCAGTGCCACACCACCGGGCAGCAGGAGCCAGAGCATGAACAGCACGTCCACGACCCCGAACAGGTGGAAGTTCTCCCAGCGG
This sequence comes from Nocardiopsis sp. NPDC006832, assembly GCF_040635885.1. Taxonomy (NCBI): domain Bacteria; kingdom Bacillati; phylum Actinomycetota; class Actinomycetes; order Streptosporangiales; family Nocardiopsidaceae; genus Nocardiopsis; species Nocardiopsis sp. NPDC006832. The sequence goes on from NZ_JBEYLC010000003.1 coordinate 29,936, forward strand.
ATCATCCTGGGCACGGAGTACAGACTCCAGACCGGCATCAGCACCAACATCACCCGCAGGGCCCATAGCTGCCAGGGCATGACCGGAGCACTCCGCAAAGCCTGAGGGTGCGCCGGTCCGGGGTAACGGGGGTCGAACTGCGACATACCGAGACCGCCTTCGTCAGGGGGTGGGTCAGGTCCGGACCGGGACGACGGAGAAGTACCCCCGTGCCGTGGGCCGCAGTGCCAGCACCAGCCCGGTGATCGCGATGATCAGGCCGATCAGGCCGTACACGTCCCCGCCGAGCGTTCGCCCAAGTTGGATGACGATCAGGAAGGAGTGCAGCACGATGATCGAGGTCCGCACCCAGCGGCCCCGGGTCGCGACCTTCACCGTGAGCAGCGCCGACACGGCCGCCAAAGCCAGGTAGGGCATCGAGAACCCCACCCCGAACATCCCTCCGCCGGCCTCACCGATCGCCCAGATCGCGTTTCCGGCGAACATCACCGCGTAGATCCACAGCAGGACCCTCTGGGCGCGCACGGAGGCGGGCGGTCTGGTGTCGCGGAGGGCGGAGGCCATCGTGTCCTTTCGGGACTCGGACTCGGGACGCAGGACTCGGGACGTGGGGGCATGAGACGAGAAGGCCCCGATGGTCGAGCGGTCAGGGACCCATCTCGATGGGCCGGTGGCGCATGGCCAGCTCGGCCAACCGTTCCGGGCCGAGGTCGTTCGGGTCGTCGCCGGCCTCGACGTACTTGTCGGGCCAGAAGAGGAGATCGCTGACGTAGGGACAGGGGATGCCCTGCTCCAACAGCGTGATGTCGCGTTCGAGCACGTCCTCGTCGCCCGCGCCGATCCCGACGTCGATGATCTCGCGGAAGACGGCGACGACCTCTTCTCGTGTCAGTCTGCTCATCTGGTCAGCCTCCTCCGTAGTGGTAGTCCGGATCGAGGATGTCGCGGTGGTAACGGGGGGTCACCACCATGATGTTGTCCAGATCGTACACACCGCCCCCTCTACCGATCGGGGTGATGTGGTGCAGCACGTAACTGCGCTGGCCGCCCACCTGCTGATTCTGGACCGTGAAGGGCGCGTTGCCGTTGCGCATTCGGGTGACCTGGTGCGGGGCGAACTGGCCGGCCAGTTCGGGGGTGTCGGCGACCGCGTTCCAGTAGGCACTGCGGAACTGGCCGAAGTTCTCGAAACTCTGCCCCTCCAACCGCTCGGCGACCTGCCTGGGCGTTCGACCGGCGTTGCCCTCGGTGCCACGCAACCAGGGCCCGGTGACCTGGGGAAGATTCTGCCCGCCGGCGGCCGTGCCGGGTGAGTTGCGGCGCTCGGTGGCGGTGGGTCCCCGATCGTTCCCGCCCGGAGGACAGTTGTGCACCAGGAGCGAGGTGTTCCCGGCGAGCACGTGGTAGGTGCGCAGGTCGTCGACGCTGAGGTTGTGGACCGTCTGGCCGGTGACCGTGTAGGCGTCGACCGCGTCGACCCGTGCCCAGGTGCCGTTGCCAGTGCGCAGCCAGGTCCCGGGTTCAAGGTCGATCGCGTCCGTCCAGCCCTGTTCCGGAACCCAGAAGGGGTGGTCGTCGGTGGCGGTCACCGTCCCGACCTCACCGGCACCGTCGTCCACGGAGACCTCGACGAGGGTGCGTTCCTCCGTCTGCTCCGAAGGTGCGCTGCCGGAGGGGATCAGCGCGGTCACCTCACGTGCTCCGCGCTCCCCGGTCATCGGGTTCTCGGCCAGGACCAGATCACCGACCTCGACCTGTTCGATGGGCCGGGTGTCACCGTCGGCGAGCACCACGAGGGTGCCGGGCAGGAAGCTGTTGTCGCAGTCGGGATCACCACGACGGTTCTCCGAGTCGCCACCCCGGTCGTTCCCCGAACCACCATCAGGGCCCTTCCCGCTGAACAGCTTGAAGGGCTTGAGGAACCCACCGACCAGCATGGTCGCGCCATAGCCGAGGTTCTTGACGGTACCGTCGCCGCCGCCGAGGTTGTCGTAGTTCTCGTCGAAGGGATCGACGAAGCCGTTCCACATCTCCTTGGCGCTGCCCCAAGGGTCGTTCCATATGCTCTGCGCCATGTCCCCAGTGTTGGACCAGGTCTCCTTGAAGCTGTCGTGACTGCACAGGTGCAGGTGACAGCCGAGATCGAGGACCCCCTCCCCCATCTCCACGACCCCTTGGGTGAGACCGCCACCGACCACGCACAGGTAGTGGGCGACCCAACCACAGTCCCAGTCGTAATTGCCCTTGTCCTCCCAGGTGAAGGCGGGTCTGTCCTCGTCGGCTTCGGCTGTGTCGTCGGCGTCGTCGGAGTCCGCGCCTGATTCGGACTCCTGGTCCTCGGAGTCGGCGCCCTGGTCGTCGGAGGAGTCCTCGGAATCGGCGGAGTCGGTGCCTTCCGGGGAAAGCGGCACGTCGTCAGCCGTGGTGGGGTCCACCCGGTAGTTCTCAGTGCCGGTCTGCAGGAACCCCGGATCGAGGAACCCGGGAACGTCTGCTCCAGGGTCCGGGGCCGAGTCCGAGGCGCCGCCCGGAGCGGTGGAGTCGTCGGACTCGGCTCCCCCACTCTCGGGGTTTTCCGAAGTGGGGTTCTGTGGGTTCGCGCCTTCCGGGTCCTGCGGGTCCGCGCCCGGAGCCTGGGGGTCCGAGACACCGGGGTCAGCGTCATCAGGATCTGGGGCTCCCGGGGCATCGGGGTCGGGGCCCGAGCCATCGGGTTCCTGGCCTTCACCACCCGGTTCGGTGTCTGCTCCGGGTTCGTGCTCGCCCTCGCCGCTGAGCGCGCGTTCGGCGGCGGCACCGATTCCATCGCTGATGGTGCTGGGGATTCCGGAGATGAACAGCGCGGCGGCGATCGCGGCCACCAGCACGATGACGGCGGCGTACTCCAGCATCGTGGCGCCACGATCGGAATCATGGAGACGACGCAACACGGAACTCTCCGCTCTCCGGGGTCACCTGGGGGTCAGGGCGCGGAGGAAGGATAGGTCCGAAATGTCGGCCGGAGACATGGTGCAGGACTGGCCGCATGTGGCCACACGAGCAGCCATCGGCCGTGACCTGTGCCGACCTCCCAACGAAGAATGATCACGCTTAGGCCACATAGCGGGCCTGGGGCCTTATCCGAACCGGGCCCCGGCTCCGGGTCTGGGAGGTGCTGCGCGGTGAGTCCGGGAGCGGTGAACGGGTCACTCGGATCGCTCAGCGGCGGTGGACCGGGCGTGACGGATCCTCAACCTGTGCGACCGGGCAGGGAACCGAACGCGGGTCACCAGGGCACGGCCGGGCCGACGGACCCTCATCCCGATAACGGTCCCGGACATGGCCCGGACACCGCGAAGGCCCAGGCTCCGTCTCAGTCACCGCCTCCGCCACCTCCCCCGTCGCCGCCTCCGCCATCGGATCCCCCGGAATCACCGGAGCCGCCCTCGCCACCGAATCCGCCACTGGAACCGGTGCCCACACAGTCCGAGGCGAGATCGCAGGCCTCGGTCCAGGAGAAGACCTCGCCATCGAACGGTTCCGTCTGTGCGACCTCACCGCCACCGGCCACGACGGTGGAGTCCGATGCGCTTCCTCGTGTGTGCGGCGCCTTCGTCGCCAACGCCTTGCCCAGCGCGCTCATCCGAGTCGGTCCGTGCAGCGCACAGATCCTCAGCGCGGCGTTACGGTCCATCTCCTGTCCGACGATCCCTGCCAGCGGGTACCTCTCGGTCGCCTCCCGCAGCAACGACCAGCCCGCCTCGGTCCGGGAGATGAACTCGGTGTGCTTGTCCTCCAGAGGGTTGGAGGAGCGCGACGCCTGGGCCATGGCGAACGCGCCGGGCACGCTCAAAGCCACACCGAAGATCAGTCCGGTCATGGCCCACAAGTTCAGCCCTGAACCGAAGAACTGCATGAGCGCGCAGGCGGCGACCAGCAACCAGCCGATGATCTGACAGGCCTTCGACAGGTACTTCGCGCTGCTTCGTCGCTCGATCAACGCGGTGAGTTCATCGGAATCAGCCACGAGCCCACGGGAAACCGACCCACGGCGCACCTCGTCAACGGCGCCGCTATCGGCGACCTTCTCGACGATCTCCTTGGGGGTGACGGCCACCCGCCCTCTACAGGCGGCGATGGCGGCCCGTCGGATCGGGTCCTGCTCAACGGCGTAGGGCGTGACTCGTCCGGTCAGGGTGACGAGCCCACCGTGACGCTGGATCCGGGCCCTCTTGGTCAGGAGGAGGTCCATCAACGCGACCTGCCCCACTCGCCTGGCCCCACCGGCCAGATAGGCCAACTCCGTCGGGGGGAGGGAGTCCACGGCCGTGTAGTGGAGCGGTGGTGGGATCTGCTCGATGTGGCGGCGGATAGCGCGGTCTGACCTGATCAGGCGGAGGGCCGGCCATCCACCCAGTGACAACCCCAGGAGCAACGCACCGAGGGCCATCCCCACAAGGGTGAGGGGGAACGCGTAATCGTCCAAGGTTGAGGGCCTTTCAGGCTCGCAGGACCGGGTTCGACCGGAGTCTCCCCGTCCACAGGTTCCAAGGGTGAAGCCAGAGACAGAGGCGGGGACCGAGGGACTGTCCCTGGTTGAGAAGACCGAAGTCCCCGGGTGGTTCTCCACCCGCTGGTGCTCACGGTGAAGTTGTGACCTGCGGTGAGAAGGGGGTGCTGACCTGCTCGGCCATATGAGCGACCGGTTAGTTGGAACCAGGTACCAGAATACGAGCCGTGGAGATCGGCCATGTCGAACACCAACGCCCTGAACTGGGTGAATGCACCCACTCGTGACGTATCAGAGAAGTGCGTGCGATCATGGGGCCGAGGGAAGTCGAGCGGTCACACGAAGCGGCGGCCACGTGAACACAGAACTCAATGCGCACCGGCATTCACCTGGGATTTCACGGAAACCCCCAGAAATCTCGGGCCGGCTGCGCTGCAATGAACGTGACGTCAACGGGCCTGGCCACATCCGGTCAGAGGCCGGCGTAGTGCACCGCCTCCTATTCGATAGTGGAGTGATGAGGGGTCACAGAGCCCCCGTCACAAGCGCCGGCGGACCCAAGCCCCAGGTCCATCATCGGGTTGCCGCGCAGTAGCGGTAGTCCACGTAGCCCCACCCCCGGTAAGGAGTCACCCCCATGAACTTCACTCACAATCTTTGGGCCAAGGCCAGCACCATGGTCATGCCGCAGGAGAGCGAGCACAAGGACAAGGGCGCCGGTTTCGTCGAGTACGGAGCCATCATCGTGTTCGTCGGCATCGTGGCCGCCGTCCTTTACAGCAGCAACATCGGAACCCTCATCATCCAGGGGATCACGTCCGCCATCAGCAGGGTGTTCACCGTCGAATAGAAACTCTCCTGATTTAAGTATCGCCACACACAGAGGAACCATAGGAACGGGAAGACTGTGATCCCCACCAACCCAACTTCCCAAAGAAGTTACCAAAGAAGGATTTGGCCAGCTGCAGCTTCAACTGCACTTCTTCTTTTCGTCTCTGGATGCGTCACTAGTTCGGATCCTCAGGGAGATGAAGGGGACCACGACCCATCTGCCTCCCCTGAAGCATCCGCACCCCCGGAAGGTCAATCTGGGAACGAGGTCATTGCGAGCTCGATCACCACATCTTCTAGGGTCGGCTCCGAGCTCCAAATCGATGTCTACGCCTTAGAACGACTTGAAAGTGACCTACTACGCCTTCGGATTGGAATTACAAATAATTCCTCGGATCCCTTTGATCTTGGTTTCGGACTCTCCGAGGAGAACCATCTCACCGCTAGCGATATCAGCCTCATCGATGATGCTAACCAGAAACGCTACCTAAGCTACAACCAAAGCAGCGGACAGTGCTTCTGCAATCAACTTGATGGCTCCATTGGGAGCGGGAACACTGAGACACTTTGGGTCATTTATCCTGAACCTCCAGGCGATCTTGAATCAATGACTATACTAACTCCAATGTCTCCACCCATGATGGATATACCCATCACAGAAGCTTCGGAATCCATCGAAAATGCAAACCTGGAAGAACCCAGGATACTCGATCTTTCAATGATCTCAGATAGCCTTAAAGAGGACCAAACCGGACGCGCAGAAAGCGCTGAAGAGGTCAGCATCATATTGTCCTCTGATGTTCTTTTTGACACGAACAGTTCTGATTTGACTGATGATGCACAGGAGATCCTAGAGCAAGTTGCTCAGGAAATCGACGATGCAGGTTCATCAGTTGTTTCTGTCGACGGACACGCAGACGACACCGGAAATGACTCGATCAATCTCCCCCTGTCCAAGGAACGGGCGGAGAGCGTCGAATCCACCTTGGATGAACTAATCACCCGACAAGGAATTACCTTCGAGGTCGAAGGACATGGGTCAGCCAACCCAATCGCAGACAACGAAACCGAGGAGGGGCGCGAACGGAACCGTCGCGTCAGCGTCACTTTCGAGAAATAGGGGGATCAGTGACTAAGTGGTACCGAGCCTTTGGAGTCATGGCACTGGTAACAGTGCTACCACTGAGTACGGCCTCAAGCGTTCTAGCCGCTCAAGCCCCAAGAACAGAAACATTGGATTCCCTGGGCGTTGCGGAGTCAAATGAGGATCAAAGCACTGGGCTTTCCGTAGAAGCACATACGTCAGAAAGAAACGAATCCGGTTCCTTGCTTTCCGTCACTTGGAGTGTCAAAAACAACGGAAACCGTGAGGTCTTTGTCGATTGGCTCACTGGAAATTCCTACATGTACAGCATGACTGCCTATTTCTCAGGCGTCACTGCCATATCCTCGGATGGATCAAACAGATACCACCCTGTCATGGATGGCGAAAATGATTGCCTTTGTTCGGGGAAACTGTCAATCGACTTCAAGGAGAACATTGGTCCAGGAGAACAAGTCGCCTACTGGTCTATGTACTCCGTGCCTGAGGACGTGGACGCCATCACCCTGGAGATCCCTGGCTTCGAGCCGATCGAGGACATTCCGATCTCCTGACCGCTGACCCGACGACCACTCACTCCCCCACACCTGGATTCCGCTGGAGGCGGCGTTGACCACTCCCCACCGCCCCGAACTCGGGGATTCACGACGGGACTCTTCGACCAGGCCCTCAGGCCGGGTGAACCGCCGGCTCAACAAAGCCCTGTGCTGGTTCCGTCCTGCCCAACGGGAGAACGGTGACCGTGGGGCGGGTTTCGTAGAGATCGGTGTCGTCACCGTCTTCGCCGCCGCGATCATCACGCTCGTCTACCAGAGCGAGATCAGCTCCACCTTCAACAACGGGGTACGCCAGATGGTCTGTCTGGTCGGCGGACCCGAGTGTGGTGACGAGACCTGGGTGGATCACGACCGGCCCGAGGACCCCGAGGAATACGAGTGGGGTGGCGGCGGCGACAACAACCACGCGGACAACCAGAACATCGCCATGCAGTCCGCCACGGCCTACGGCTGGACCGACCAGGAGTGGACCTGTCTGGACAGCATGTGGAGCCAGATGTCCGGCTGGGACCCGAGCATCGTCGACCCGGAGTACGGCACGCACGGCATCGTCGGATTCAATCCCGCCGTGCACGGAGCCATGCCGGATGGCTTCCAGAACAGTGCCTCGGTGCAGATCGACTGGGGGCTGAGCTACATCGAGAGCACCTACGGCACCCCATGCCAGGCCTGGTCGTATTGGCAGAGCACCAAGTCCTACTGAGGCCGCCGCAGCTCCCCCACCGAAGCAGCCCCGGCGTCGCGCGCTCTGAGCTCGCTCACACGCGACCCCTCAGGCCATCCGTGAGTCGTCCCGGAGGCCCATTTCGCCGTTTCCTGGCCCCGGCCCCCGGCCTTCACCGCACCGGCCGCACCAACTCCCAGGGCAGCACAGCCGTATCGGTGTCACTCACCCTCTGCGACCTGCAAGTCCCCCATGGTGGCCGGATTCGGCCACGGAAAGTCACCTTCGGGCCACGACTTTTTCCCTCTCATCCGGCAGAGTGTCCATAGAAGGCAACGCAGCGTTGCCAAGCATGGAACATGAGACGTAGGTCTTCCACCACACGTTTGCTCGGTGGAAAAGGAAGTGGCCTACTTCTCCGCGTCCCGACGGACCCACGGGTGTTTCCCCCGCCATCCGCCCTCGGCCCGTCCGACAACGAGCCCCCGACTCGTCAGGAACCGTCTTGGACAGCACACCTGCCAACATGTCCGCAGTCCCCGGAACCTCCCCCACCACCGCGGCCTCCGGCGCCTCCGCCGCACCGGACGTCCCCCTCTCACCCGCCTCCCGGGGCGCGACATCGCCCCTGCCCAAACGGGTGGTTCGAGGCCCCAGGCCCCGGCACGCGGACACCCTGGCGCGAACGCTCCAGCGGTTGACCCTCCTGAGTCTGATCGCCGTCCGTAACCCTCCGACGCACGGTGATGCACCCCCACCCCTCACTCCCGGCGAGGCCGAAACCGGAGCGCGCCGATGGCCGCTCATCGTCGAGCCCGCGCGGCCGGCCATGGCGCCCTCCGAGGGCGTTCGGATCTCGCGGTCCCCGCTCGGCGGGTGACCCCGGACCAGGAGGCGGCGCCGGTGTGGGGGGCGGGCCCCACCCGGTAGGTACGGTTCCGCGGCCTGGGGGTTCCCGAACCCCGGAGGGTCGTTCGGGAACCGTTCCGGTCTCGTACCGGACGAGTCGGAATCCACCGTGTCGCCTCCGCCCCGCTCCCCTGCCTCTTCGAGCACCCCTTGCAAAGGCGGGGGAGCGGGTTCTCAGACCACGGGTATCTCTGCGGGTTCCCGTGCCGTGGTCGGGCGCACGACCGCGTGTCGTGTCCTCCTTGTCGTGCGCCCGCTCCACGATCTCGCCGGCTCTCGCCCACCCGCGTGGCACGCTGTCGGCCCCCACTTTCACGCTCCGGTTTCCGCTGTTCGGAATCGCCGCAAAACCCCCACAGATACCGGCAAATCTTCGGACAGTAGTGGACAGATCAGAACTTTTGCCCCCATTCCTCCTCATAATCTGATCGCTCACCCCCGCACCACCTCCCCTGGGAGGCGCGGCTCGGTGTGGGCGCAGGGAGACACGGGCGTCGCCTTCGTGGACGTGCGAAGGGTGGTGCCGGAGCATGGGGGCTCAATGAAGATCGCCTATCTGATCAACGACATGTACGGCATCGGCGGCACCGTGCGTACGGTCGCCAACCAGGCGGCGGCCCTGTCGGCGCGGCACGAGGTGGAGATCGTCTCGGTGTTCCGGCACCGCGCGGACCCCGTCCTTCCCGTCCCCGCCCAGGTCACCCTGCGCCCACTGGTCGACATCCGGCAAAAGGACGACCAGGCCACCGGGGTCGGCGGGCGTCCGCTGTACGAAGGTTCGGAACGTGCCGGTCTGCCACCGATCCTCTTTCCTCCGGAGGACGGCCGAGGCTCCACGCACAGCCGCCTCACCGACGACCGGTTGGAGGAGTACCTGGCCACCACCGACGCCGACGTGGTCGTGGGCACCCGCCCCGGGTTGAACGTGGTGATCGCTCGGGCGGCGCCCAATCGGATCGTCAAGGTCGGCCAGGAACACCTCACCTACGAGCAGCACTCCGACGAACTGCGCCAGGTCATGGCGGAGGAGTATCCGCACCTGGACGCCTTCGTCACGGTCACCGAGGCCGACGCGCGCACCTACTCCGAGCGGATGCCGTTGCCGGGTGTGCGGCTGCTGTCCATCCCCAACTCGGTGCCGGCGCCGCCGTTCACCGTCAACGGGCACAACACCCGCACGATCGTCGCGGCGGGCCGGCTCGCCCCCAGCAAACGCCACGATCTGCTGGTACAGGCGTTCTCCATGGTCAGCGACGAGTTCCCGGACTGGACCCTGCGCATCTACGGGCGCGGCAGCAGACGCGGGGCGATCGGCAGACTGGTGGGCAAGCTGGGGTTGCAGGATCGGGTGTGGCTGATGGGTCCGCATCCTCGGGTGGAGGAGGCGTGGGCCCAGGGCGCGTTCGCGGCGGTCACCTCCAGTGAGGAGCCGTTCGGGATGACCATCGTGGAGGCCATGCGTTCGGGGCTGCCCGTGGTGAGCACGGACTGCCCGCACGGGCCGGCGTCGATCATCCGACACCAGGAGGACGGCCTGCTCGTCCCCAACAAGTCCGCCCCGGGCATCGCGGAGGGGTTGGCGCACCTGATGGGCGATGACGGGTTGCGGCGGCGCATGTCGGCGGCGGCGTTGAGCGATTCGGAACGCTTCGACCCGGTGAACGTGGTGCGCCGGCACGAGGAGCTCTTCCACGAGCTGGCCGGGGCGAGCATGCCCGCGAACCCGGTCCCGCACCTGCCGATGCCGCGGGCGGAGATGCCGGCGTCGTGCCGGGTCCAGGTGGGTCCGGACGGGGTGACGGAGTTGGACTTCGGGCCGAGCACGGAGTCCGGGCAGGTGCAAGACCCGCTCGACTCGCGGGTGCCGGACGCGGTGGTGCTCACCACGGAGAAACGGCGGGTGGAGCTGATCCCGGAGCCCGATGGCCGGGTCCTGGTGGACGCCGCCGAACTGGACCTGACCACCGGGACCTGGCAGGTGAGCCGGGTCGATGGTTCCTCGGAGCGGACGGACGCCATGGACGCCTTGGACTCCGTGGACGCCCTGAACCAGGAGGTCGGGAAGGAGACGCCGGTGCGGGACGTGACCATCCACCAGCACGGGTTTCCGCTGTCCAGCGCGCACATGAGCGATCTGGCCCTGGTGATCCCCGCGCGTTCCCCGAAGGGTCGGTTGATCCTGCAGGTGCGGAGTTCGCGACACCACGCCGAGGTCGAACACGTGGAGGTCGCCGATGGTCTCATCACCGTGCAGGGACGGATGCTGGGCCGGTCACAGCCCGACGCCCGGGCTCGCATGGTGGTGCGGTTGCACGGCTCCCCGCAGCCCCGCCACGAGTTTCCGTCGGCGGTCGCGCACGGGGGCGAGTTCACGGCGGTGATCGACCCGGAAACGGTCGCACGCGGGCGGCACGGCGATTCCGACAAGTGGCAGTTGCGGCTGGTGTTGTCCGACGGGACCGAGTGCACCGTGGGCCGTCACCTGTCCGGTGTGGTGGGTTACAAGAAGATCATCGAGTACGCCGCCCAGCCGGTGAAACCCACCTATGGGCCCGGGACCAAGGTGCGTCCGTACTACACGATCAACGACCGGTTGGGGTTGAAGACGTCTCCGTTGGCGCCGACGATTCCGGTGGAGTCGGTCCGGGTCCGTCCGGGTGGGCGACGTGGGGAGGATCTGCGCCTGGAGGTGCTGCTGGGTTCGTCGTTGCCCGAGGGGGTGTCGTACGCGCTGGAGGTGGTGCGCGGCACCGACGCGGGCCGGCGTTTCCCGTTGGAGGCGGTGGCGGCGGCGTCCGGCCAGGAGGAGGCGCGGTTGGCGGGCCGGTTGCCGTTGCTGCGACATGGCGACCACCTGGGGACGAAGAACCTGCGGGCGCAGTGGCAGCTGCGGTTGTTGGCCGGGCCGCCTGGGGCGTTGGGACGGTTGGGTGCCAACGCGATCTTCCCGAGCACCAATCGCGCGTGGAGTCGCGGCGTGTACGTGCGGTCGGCGACGGTGGCGCCGTTGGACTCGGGGGACGTGCTGTTGACCGTCGCCGACGTGCACTTGGTGGATGGGCTGAATCGACGGTTCCGCTGACGAGGCCGGGGGCGAGTGGTCGGAGCACGGTCGACGGGGCGCGGGTGGTCGAACCCGCGCCCCGTGCGTGGCCCAGGGTGATTCCAGGGTCAGGGCGAGGGCCACCAGGGTTCGGGCAGGGGCGCCCCGAAGCGGAGCGCGGTGTCGAGCCTGCCCCACCGATCCCCCGCCCGGGTCAACGCCCGCCGGGAGAGGTTCGTGTCTCCGAGCGTGCGCAGTTCCTCGCTCACCTGGTCGTACAGGTCGGTGATGCGGGAGTGTTCGGTGTCCGAGGCGTAGGGGTCGATGTGCCAGGAGCTGGGCAGTGACCGACCCTGCCTGAGCATCCGATCCAGTCGGGAGAAGGTCATGTCCGCCCGGTCGAGGTCGGCTCGGGCGTGCACGGGACCGCCGGGGTGCCGCAGGAGGTGGGTGAGGTGGCGAACCAGTTCCTCGGTGTGGGCGCTGTCGTCATGGGTGAGGATGTCGAGGGCTGTCATGCGACCGCTTCCCCGAGGGTGGGCTCCCCGAGGGTGGGGAGTGACTCGACGTAACGACGTACGCGTCGGGCCCGGCGCACGCGACGTGCGCGGCCGACGCTGAATTCGGTGCGCAGGGCGCCCAGGTAGGTGTCGTAGGTGGTGTGCCAGCCACGGCTGGGCCGGGACAGTCGTACGAGGAGGGCGAGGATTGCCATTAGGGTCTTCATGTCGTCCTGTCTGTTCAGGTCGGCCACGGCCCCGGGACGTATTTGCGGTACGTCGCCGGGGTCCCGCCTTTCGCGGTCTTCCAACGATAAAGCACTTGTATCAACTTGTCACGTCTCGTTACGTCCCGCTACAGGCCGTTCCGACCCGTTTAGTGTCGAACTATGCACGAACTCGAAGGCCCCGAACCGATGTATCGGCAGATCGCCGACATCATCGCCGCGCAGATCGAGGACGGTACCTACCGACCTAATTCCCGGCTTCCCTCGGAAGCGGAGGTCTGCGCCCGATTCGATGTCTCCCGCCGCACCGCACGAGAGGCGTACGCGATCCTCATCGAACGCGACCTCGTCGTGACGTCCCAGGGCAAGGGCACCTACGTCAAACGCCAAGAAGCCTGACGGGCGCGGAATCATCGTGACGGTGCACGGGCGCGGCACCTTCGTTGCCGCCCGCCCCGACGCCACCCCCACGAGCGGGGACGACCACCCCTGACCGGTGCCGCTACCCGTCGCCGGGGACGACCGTGCGTTGCGGGCGGCTGAGGAGTCTGGGGTGGTCGACGGCCCAGGCGGCCAACGACAGACCCACCACCGGCAGCAGGTACACCCCGACCGGAGCGGACCACAGCAGCCACACCACCGCCAATGGTGCGAGCAGTCCGGCGGAGACCAGCGAGGCCAGGTGGCGGACGTCGGGTGGCATGAAAAGCGGGAACAGGGCCACCAGGAACACCACGTACCCCATGGGCAACACGGCACCGTTGGGCAGTTCGATCGCGAAGACGTCGAAGATCCGCGCCAATGGGCCGATCAACAGGGCCGCCACCGGTGGCGCCGCGCAGGCGGCCAGGGCCGCACGCGGGTAGGGCGTGGTCGGGAGCTGTTCCATGGGTTCTGGTGGACGGTTCACGGCCGCTGGACCCTCCGTGCGTTCGACCACGGCCGAGGGCGGCCATGGCCTGGCCAGCAGAATACGCCGCGGTCGGCTTCCCTAGATTCGGCCGAGCGCGACTTCCCACGACAAGGGGTTTCGGACAGCGCACGGCCGTTCACGGAGAGTTTCGGTCCTATGTGTCGAGGCTCGTTCCGGTGCCTTCGTACGCGGCGGTTCCGGCGCATTCCACTCAAAGCACCACCGGGCGAGCCACCGCTTTTACGGGCGCAACGACCGAGCGGGGAGTTTTCCACAGGTTCCGCGATCTCGCTTGTCCCACCCCTGGGAACAGCGCATGCTCTACCCATGTCCCCCGGTCCACCTGCGATGAGGTGAGTCGAATGTCCTGTGAGCCACTGTGCCCCGAACCGTCCACGGTCCCCGAGGCGTCCGTAGTGGAGCCACCGGCCGACGGGAAGGCCCTGCGCGCCGCGGTGCGTCGGGTGTCCCCCGACGCGCTGTCGACCTTCGACATCCAGCACCGCTACGTCCGCGACCTGTGTTCGCGTACCGGCGATCCGATCCCGGTGCGCATGTTCCTACGCCGGTGGGGTGTGTTCGTGGAGTTGCGCAACTGCCCACGGCGGGCGGCCCGGCTGGCCCGGCTCGAACTGGCCGCCGCGGAGGCCACCGACACCGAGACCGCCCGGGCCGCCGCCCAGGAGATCGCGCACATCCTCGACGACGCCACCCATCGGTCGCCGGCCCCTTGACCGAGTCCGCTCGACCGAGACCACGTGAGCGGCTCCGCGTGACGTGAGTGCCGTGGGTGGTCTCCCGAGGCGGTCACTGGCCGCCTGTGGTCACCCCACTCCGCGCGGCACCGCCACCACCTGCGGTGACGACCCCGCACCGGACGCTATGTCCCGGTCGACCCTGTACCGGTGGAACCGGCCGGGTTAAGCTGCCCGGCGCGGGGGTGTGCGCGATTCGTGTTCGGTCGCCTACGTCCCCGTGCCGCTCGTTGCCTTCGGCTCGTGCGGCCCCGCCCGAGCCCCCGCCCCGCTCCCCCGCGGGAACGACCCCCGGACCAGCATGCGACGTATCCTCCGCAGCCCCGAACGACCCCGAACGCGGCGTCGACGGCACCTCCAGGGACGCCGCGACGACGGCCAGGCCAACATCCTCCTGTTGTTCGGCATGACCATCGCCCTGTTGGCGCTCACCGTGCTGTTCATGCGGGTGGGGTTCGCCAACGACCAGCGTTCCCAGGCCCAGACGGCGGCGGACGCCGCCGCCCTGGCCGCGGTGAGCGCCCTACAGGACAGCGCGTCCGACCAACTCGCCGGTGGTTCCTATCCGATGCCCCGCTACGACGAGGAGATCGCCGAGTCTCGGGCGGAGGACTTCGCGCGGGAGAACGGGGCGGTGCTCACCGACATCCGGGCCAGCGACAACGTGATGGGACGTTCCGGCAACATCGTCCGGGTGGAGGTACGTGGCGCGCTCTGCCAGCGGGAGCTGGAGCCGGACGCCTCGCGGCACTGGAACGACATCGTCTGCGAGGGCGAGGAGGACATGAGCGAGACGTCCTTCGGCAGCGCCGCGGCGATCGCGATCATCGAGCTCGACGCGGACTGTGGTCGTGACGACGACGGGATCAACTGTGACGGTTCGCCGGTGGGCGACTCGGAGCAGGCCTCGGGGTTGTTCGACGTACACCTGGTCGACCAGGAGGGTCAGTACGAGTTCGATCCGAACTCGGTGTTCGGTGGAGGCGCGATCGTGGACTGCGCGAACCTCGGTAGCCTGCACCCGCAGATGTGCGCCGCCCACCAGGCGCTCAACGACCAGTTCCCGGGCTTCTACCTGTCCGCGGGCGGTTACCGTGACGAGCCCACCAGCGACCACGGGTACGGCGAGGCCGTGGACTACATGATGGCCGAGTTGGGCGCGACGCCGACGCCGGACATGCACGCCACCGCCATCCAGGTGATCGACTGGCTCATCCAGAACCACCAGGAGCTGAACGTCAAGGGGATCATCTACGATTACCACATCTGGAATCCGGCGC
Organism: Nocardiopsis sp. NPDC006832; assembly: GCF_040635885.1. Taxonomy (NCBI): domain Bacteria; kingdom Bacillati; phylum Actinomycetota; class Actinomycetes; order Streptosporangiales; family Nocardiopsidaceae; genus Nocardiopsis; species Nocardiopsis sp. NPDC006832. Next base: position 45,206 of record NZ_JBEYLC010000003.1, read on the forward strand.
GGGACGCGGTGGGACCCTGGGAGAGCGTGAGGAGGTCCGCCGGGTACCGGGGAAGTCCGACGCAGGACCACGTGGACCACATCCACCTGTCCGCCGGGCCACCACCCTTCCGCTAGTCCTGTGGCCGGAAACGTTCGCCCGGGTCGGCTCATGAGTTCTCATCTCCCGTGATCTTGCTACCAGAAGCAAGGAAAGAGCTTTCCTTGCTTCTGGTAGCAAGATCACGGGGACAGGTCGAGCCGGTGAACCTTCTCGGTCACCGCACTAGGCCTGGGAACCACACCCGAGAACCCCCTCTGAGCAGGGGGTTCTCGGTTATCCACAGGTTCGGGATCGGGGCTTGCCGCGAAGACACGGGCCGCCGAACCTTGAGATATGACGCGAGAACACGTCGTACCTCACGGAAGCATCCCGCTCTTCCCCCGTCCTCACAGCACGCCTCCCCCGCCGCGGCCTCGTCACCCGGGGTGGCCCTCCGTGCCGTTGGGCACACCACCTCCCGACCGCGAGCTGCTGTCGGGCGTCCTGCGGCCGGTGTTGGCGGAGCTGTCGGGGGACGCGTTCGCCTTCGGTCGCACCGCCGCCTACCTGTGGGGCGTGGACCTGTATCCACGGGGCACCAGGGTGACCCGGACACGGCTGCACGTGGCGGTGCCGGCCGGGGTGGAGAAGGTGTCGCGGCACGCGGTGATCCCCCATCGCGAGCTGCTCGCCCCGGCCGATCGGGCCCTGCTGAGAGGGGTGCGGCTGACCACGCCGGCCCGCACCGCGCTGGACGTGGCCCACGGAGCCGAGAACCTGTACGACGCCACGGCGGCGCTGGATCGGTTCCTGGCCCTGGGACTGGTGGATCCGAAGGGGCTGGGTGCGGCGCTGTCGCGGCACCCACGCGGTGCGCGGCCCCGGCTACGGCGGGCGGTGTACCTCTCCGATCCGGGCGGTCGGTCCCCGGCGGAGAGTTGGACCCGGGTGATGGTGTGCGCATCGCGTCTGCCCCGGCCCAGGACCCAGTGTCCGGTGGAGACCGCGCAGGGGCTGTTCCACGCCGACCTGGGGTGGCCTGAGCACCGGGTGGCGGTGGAGTACGACAGCGCCGCCCACCATTCGGCCCGGCACGAGCGCGCCAGGGACCGCGTCCGCTACCGGGCGATGGCGGACGCGGGGTGGCTGGTGGTGTCGATCGGGGTGCACGACCTGCAACGTCGTCCGGCCCGGTTGATGCGTCGGCTGCGGGACGCACTGCTGGCGCGGGGTTGGAACCCGACCCGGGCCGAACGCGAGCGGATCCGCTGGGCCATTCGCCGGTTGGAGACCCGCCCGCCCCGGCCGGTCGGGGAGGTGGGCGCGTGAACCGGAGTCCGCACCACCGGGACGCGAAGGCACACGACCACCGCCCACCACACCCGGACCAGGGCGCGGGGGTGGTGGAGTACGCCGCGCTCCTGACCCTCATCGCGTCGCTCGCGGCCACGCTCACCGTGATCGCACCACGGGTGGCCGAACCGTGGGGAACTGCCGCGGAGCGAGCCCTGGACCCGGGATCGACCACGACCGACCACGAAGGCACACCGTTCGGTGACGGGGACCCGGACCCGGTGGAGATCGCGGAGACGGTCCTGCGCTGTCTGCCCACCCCGGACCCGGTGGGGAGGGTGGACTGCGCGCTCGCCCTGTTGGGGCTGTTGGACTCGGACCTGTTGGAGGCCACGCTGTTGCGACTCACCCCCGAGGAACTCCACGACCTGTTCGCCGGGGGCGGGTTCGACTCGACCGTGGCGGCGCGCACGGCGGTGCGGCTGGTGTGGGAACACGGCTCGCGACGCCTGCTGCGGGCGCTGGCGGAAACGGAGACCTTCGGCTTCCTCCAGGGGTACCTGGAGTCCCCTGAGATCCAGTACACCCTCCGTTTCGTCGGTGTCGGAAGGGATTATGTGCGGGTCGTGCTCGAACGGAGCGGTGAGTGACCGCGTCGTACTCCCCGTAGGCGGTACACCCCCACTTCGAACCGCAGAAACGAGGCGTTGTCAGTGTCGACATCGATGCCTTTCACCGACCCGGCGGACCAGGCTCCGACGCAGAGCCCGGACTGGCCGATGACCCTGCTCGTGGTCGCGGTCTGTCTCACGGTCATCGCGAGTGGTTGGGGGGTGTCCCGGCTGGTCCTCAACGGCGGTTCACAGGGGGTGTCCACCCCGGTGGAGGACCCGAGTCCACAGACCCATCCACCCGAGGAGCGGAGCGGGGAAGCCGACCCCGCGGACGCGGAGGCCGTCCTGGAGATGGCCGCGGAGGAGCTGAGATCCTCGCCCTCGGTACAGGTGAGCTACGCCCAGTACTCGCAGGGCACGGAGGCGGGCCGGGGTTGGGCGCGCGCGGGCGAGGACCTCGACGTCGAGTTCGAGCACTACCACCGGACCGGGGAGGGCGTGGAGGTGTTCCGGTACGAGCTGGCCGACGCGGGCCACCTGATGACCGCGGAGAAGGGCCTGGACGGGCTCACCCTGCTGGACCCTCCCACGGAGGCGGACCTGCGGTTGTGTTCGGTGGATTTCCTCCTGGCCACCATGGACGCGCTGGTGGAGTCCGCCGTGGGACTGGAACTGGTGGAGATCGAGGAGGTTCGTCTGCCAACGGGCCCGGAGGGGGTCCCGGCGAGCACGCACACCGCGCACCGGTACTCGGGGAACTTCCCCGCCTCGATGGGCGGCTACGACAGCGACACCGGCCGCAACACGCTGACGCCTCTACCGAACGCCGAGTTCGACCTGTGGGTCGACGAGGAAGGTCATCCCCGCCGGCTCAGCTACGAGACGGCCGACGGGGACGGGGAGACCTACGACTACCACGCGGTGACCGAATGAACGGTCGACCGGCTCAGAGCGCTCCGGCTCGCGCGGTGACCAGGTCGGGGACGCTGACGGTGTCGTCGAGTTCGTAGGCGTAGGGCGGGTCGGGGACCTCGCCGCGCAACTCGGGCTGTTCGGAGTCGACCAGCAGGTTGTCGCGGGTGACGACGTCGCCGGGTTCGTCGTCCTCGCTGGAGACCGACAGTGGGGTGCGTTCGAAGTAGTTGCCCTCGACCAGCACCTTGGAGCCCTGGGCAGAGCTGACCCCGTACTCGGGGTTGTCCCGGAAGTAGTTGTTGAACACGTGGACGTGCTCGGCGTTGCGGGCGCGCGGGTGCCGGGAGGTGGTGCCGTCGAAGAAGTTGTGGTGGACCGACACCCGCAGCGCGCCGGTGTCGTCTTCGGCGGAGCCGATGGTGACGGCGGCCTCGGCCTCGACGAAGTGGTTCCAGGACAGGGTGACGTGGTCGGCGCCGTCGGTCACCATGACGAGGGCGGCGTCGCCTTCACCGGTGAAGGTGGAGCCGTCCACCCACACGTGGTGGGCGTCGCCGTGGACGGCGATGGCGGTGCCGTCCACGTCCATGCCGACGTTGGCCACGATGACGTTCGTGGAGCCGTCGACGTCCAGTCGGCCATTGGTCAGTTCGGCGCCCTCGCCCACCCCCAGGACGGTCTTGTCGGAGCCGACCGCGATGGTGCCGTCGAGGTCGATGTCGCCCTCGACCTCCACCACGAGGGGTTCGTCGGAGGAGAGGTGTTCGGCGAGGTCGTCGGCGTCGGTGGCGGTGACGGTCTCCCCTTCGGCGCCACCGGTCACCCCGGGATGTTCGGCGTCCTGGCCCTCGGCGCCCTCCTCGGTCTCCTCGGCCTCCTCGGCCTCCGCACCGTCCCCGCCGCCTTCGCCGTCATCGGCGTCTTGGCCGTCTTGTCCGTCCTGGCCGTCCTGGCCGGGTACCGCCTCCACCGTTCCGGGCTCGGCCGCCCAACCCACCGGGGCGCCGTAGGGCCGTTCCTCCTCTGGCTCCTGCGGCGGTGGACTGCTCTCGTCGGCGTCCTCCGGGTCCGGATTCACCGCCGCGCCGGTGGGCGTCTCGGTGTTCTCGGCGGTTTCCTCGGAACGGGAGCAGGAGACCAGGGCCGCACACAGCAGGACCGCGAGACAGGACGCGGCGAGGGGGTGGATTCGCATCTGGAACTTTCCAACGAGCGGGGAGGGAGGGGGTCGAATCGTACCGATTCTCTCAGGCCCGGGGAGAGCGTGGGCAAGGCGGTCCCCGGCCGCGCACGAGCGAGGGCGCCGCCCCCTTGTTCGGGGGACGACGCCCTTTCGGTGGTGTTCGGGGCCGCCGGGACGCTCACCGCGCCCGGAGGTCGGAGGCGACCGTGGAGGTTACTCCGCGGCCCAGCCGATGTCCTCGTACACGAAGTCGGCGGCCAGACCGAACTCACCGAAGTTGTGCAGGTCGTCCTTCATGACCCAGAAACCGGGACGCTCGAACAGCGGGATGGTCAGGACCTCTTCCCACAGCAGGGCGTCGATCTCGTTGGCGATCCGGGCGTACTCGTCCGGGTCGGTCTCCACCGCCATCTCGTCGAACAGCTCGTCGACCTCCGGGACGGAGTAACGGCTGACGTTGGCGCCCCAGTTCTCGCCCTCCTCGTCCACGGGCATGCCGTAGTTGCCCTTGGAGTCGGAGGAGAAGGGGGAGGTGCCGGTGTAGACGAAGGTGGCCAACTCGTAGTTGCCGGGGGTCACGTACTCGGAGAAGAGCGCGTTGGCCGGCACCTGCTGGACGTCGACCTCGATGCCCACCTCGGCGAGCATCTGCTGGGTCATCTCGCCCTCGTCGACGGCCAGGTCCATGCCCTCGGAGGCCACGTAGGCCAGGGTCAGGCTGTCGCCGTCCTCGTTGGTGCGGACCTCCTCACCGTCCTCCAGGGTCCAGCCGGCCTCGTCCAGGAGCTCGGCGGCGCGGTCGAGGTCACGCTCGCCCAGGTCACCGCTGTTGTCCTGGTAACCGTTCTGGCTGGAGCGCAGGAGGCGGTTGACCTCACCGGTGATCGGCCAGTCCACGGCGCCGAGGGCGACCTCGGCCATGGTGTCGCGGTCCATGGCCAGGGCGACGGCCTGTCGGACCTTCTTGTCCTCCAGGCGCGGGCTGGAGCCGTTCAGCGCGGTGAAGCGGTGCCCGTGGTTGACGGCGCGGGTGAAGTAGGCACCCTCGCTCTCCATGTCCTTCACGCGCTCGTAGCCGGCGGCGTCGTAGCCGAGGTAGAAGGCGTCGACCTCACCGTTGGCGAAGGCACCGGACTGGGCGTTGGTGTCCAGGCCCGCGAAGATGATGCGGTCGAGCTTGGCCTCGTCGCCCCACCAGTCCTCGTTCTTGTGAACGGTGATGCGGGAGGCGACGTCGTCGAACTCCACGTCACCGAACGGACCTGCGGTGACGGGGATGTCCTTGTCGTAGCCCTCCAGGAAGAGTTCCTCGTCCTCCATGTACTCCTTGGGGTACAGGGGGGAGAACAGGGTGGGCCAGTCGCCGAAGGGCTCGCTCCACTTGATGGTGAAGGAGTACTCGTCCTCACCCTCGACGATCTCGTCGATCCGCTCGTAGCCGGTGCTGGAGAGGATCTCGAACTCGCTGCCGCGCTCACCCTTCATGGTGGTGGCGAGGGCTTCGTAGTCCTCCCAGGTGATGGGCTCACCGTCGGACCACACCGCGTCGGGGTTGAGCACGAAGTCGGTCTCCAGACCGTCGTCGCTCACCTCGTAGTCGAGGACGTAGTTCTCGTTGGCGGCGAACCCGCCCTCGGCGTCGAAGCGCATCGGGGACGGCATGACCGCCGCCATGACACGACGCACGTCGCCCTTGTTGCCCTGGACGTGGTGCATGTTGTGCTGCTCTTCGTACTCGCTCAGGGCCCAGATGAAGTCACCTCCGTCCTTGAGGTCGTCGCGGTCCGCGGGGTTGAGGTCGTCGGCCGGCAGGGACGCCTGCTCTGCCTGGGCGTCGCCCTCGTCTTGGCCGTCGTCGCTCGCGCAGGCACTGGCCAACAGCACCAGAGCGAAAGCGGGGGCGAGGTAACGCGCCTTCCCGATACGCATGGGGATTTCCCTCCTAGGGATGGTGTGACCGGTGCGCGGGGCGGCACCGGCCGTGCCTTCGAACCGTGGATCAGACAAGGTCGCTACGCCGTTCCGCGAAGTGGCAGGCGGATCCCTGGTCCCCACCGTTGGTGGGACGGATCGTCGGTTCGACGCTCATGCACTGCTCCTGGTCGGACTCCGAGAGAGTGATGAACTTCTGGCACCTCGTTCGGAAACTGCAACCCGAGGGCGGATTCGCGGGACTGGGGAGGTCCCCTTCCAGAACGATGTGCGTGCGTGCCCGTTCCCGTTCCGGGTCCGGAACGGGGATGGCGGACAGCAGGGCTTGGGTGTAGGGGTGACTGGGCCGGGTGTAGATCGACTTGGTGTCGCCGATCTCCACGATCTTGCCGAGGTACATGACCGCCACCCGGTCGGCGATGTGCCGGACCACGGACAGGTCGTGCGCCACGAACAGGTAGGCCAGACCGAGCTTGGCCTGGAGCTCCTCCAGCAGGTTGATCACACCCGCCTGGATGGACACGTCCAGTGCCGAGACCGGCTCGTCCAGGACCAGGAGCTTGGGTTCCAGGGCCAGGGCCCGGGCGATGCCGATGCGCTGACGCTGACCACCGGAGAACTCCGCGGGGAAGCGGGTGGCGTGCTCGATGTTCAGTCCGACGAGTCGGATGAGCTCGTAGACGCGCTCGGTGACCTCCCTCACCGGAACCTTGTGGGTGCGCAGCGGCTCGGCGATGATGTCGAAGACCGGCATACGCGGGTCCAGGGAGCTCATCGGGTCCTGGAACACGATCTGCATGTCGCGACGCAGCCCGAACCTCTCGCTTCGGGAGAGCGTGCCGACCTCACGGCCCATGACCTCGACGCCGCCGCGCTGTGGCCGGTCCAGGCTCATGACCTCCATGAGGGTGGAGGACTTGCCACAACCGGACTCCCCGACCAGGGCGAGGGTCTCCCCCTCCCGGATGTCGAAGTCGATACCGTCCACGGCGTACACCGTGCCGACGCGACGCTTGAAGACCGCGCCCTTCATCAGGGGGTGGTGCTTGATCAGGTCCTGGACCCGCAGCACCTCGGCGAGGTCCTCCCGGTCGCCCGTGGCGCGCACCGGCTCGGGGATCTCCGGCACCGGGTAGATGTCCTGGGCGGTCCACCCGCCGGCCTCGATCTCGGCGGATCGGACGCACGCCACACGCTGGGCGTCGGTGTCCTCGTCCTGGTCCACGTCGGTGTCGGAGGCGCGCGAGCCGATGGTGAGCAGCTCGGGCTCGGCCTCATCGCACTCGGGCCGGGCGATGGGGCAACGCGGAGCGAAGGGGCACCCCGGGGGCAGGTCGGACAGCGACGGCGGATTGCCCTTGATCGGCACCAGCGCGCCCTGGTCCTCCAGGTCCATCCGGGGGACCGCGCCGAGCAGGCCCATGGTGTAGGGCATGCGGCTGCCGTAGTAGATCTCGTCGACGCTGCCGATCTCCACGGGACGGCCCGCGTACATGACCAACAGTCGGTCCACGAACCCGGCGACGACGCCGAGGTCGTGCGTGATCATGACGATCGCGGCCCCGGTCTCGCGCTGGGCGGTACGGAGCAGGTCCAGGATCTGCGCCTGGATGGTGACGTCCAGGGCCGTGGTGGGCTCGTCGCAGATGATGACGTCGGGGTCGTTGGCCATGGCCATGGCGATCATGACGCGCTGGCGCATGCCGCCGGAGAACTCGTGCGGGAACGAGCGGTACCGCGCCTCGGGGTTGGGGATGCCCACGAGGGTCAGGAGTTCCACCGCGCGGTTCCGGGCCCTGGCCTTGCCAGCCTTGGGGTTGTGCACCAGGAAGGCCTCTGCCAGCTGGTCGCCCACGGTGTACACGGGTGTCAGGCCCGACAACGGGTCCTGGAAGACCATCGAGATGACCTTGCCGCGTTTGCGGGCCATCTCCCTGTCGTTCTTGCCGAGGAGCTCCTCACCGTGCAGGCGCACGGAACCGGTGATCTCGGCGTGCTCGGGCAGCAGCCCCATCGCGGCCATGGAGGAGACGGACTTGCCGGACCCGGACTCGCCGACGATGCCCAGGACCTCACCGGAGTGGACGGCGTAGCTGACGCCGCGCACCGCCTTGACGTCGGGGTTGTTGTTCATCCCGGGGAAGGTGACGGTGAGGTCGCTGACCTCCAGGACCGGGGTGCGGGCCGTGTCGTCGTTGTTCGTGGACTCGTTCTCCACGATGGTCTCGGTGCTCATTGGTGTGTCTTCCCCCTAGGACCGACGCGACTTGGCGGCGGGGTCGAGGGCGTCGCGCAGCCCGTCCCCGATCATGTTCACGGCCAGGACCAGCAGCACCAGCAGCACCGTCGGGAAGATGAAGACCCAGGGCGCCGTGGTGGCGAACGAGGCGCCGTCGGCGATGACCACGCCCAGGCTGATGTCGGGCGACTGAACGCCCAGACCGAAGTAGCTCAGCGCGGTCTCGCCGATGATCGCGGCGCTGACCATGATGGTGGCGTCCGCGATGAGCAGCGACGACATGTTCGGCAGGATGTGCCGGAAGATGATCTTGTGCGAGGGGACGCCCATGAAGCGGGCGGCATGGATGTACTCGCGTTCACGGAGCGAGATGGTCAGTCCCCTGACCATCTTGGAGGTGACCATCCAGCTGAACGCCGCCAGGAGGATGACCAGGATGAGCCAACCTCCGTTGCCGACGAAGTGCCGGGACAGGATGGCGAGGATGACGAAGTTGGGCAGCACCAGGGCCAGGTCGGCGATCCAGGTGAGGGCCTTGTCGGTGAACCCGCCGAAGTAGCCGGCGAAGGCACCGATGACGGCCGCCATCGCGGTGGAGATCAGCGCGACCAGCAGGCCGATGAGCATCGACTTCTGCAGACCGGCCGTGGTCTGGGTGAAGATGTCCTGGCCGGTTCGGTTGGTGCCGAACCAGTGATCGGGTGAGATCCCCTCCAGGAGCGCGGTGTAGTCCCGCTCTCCCACTCCCCAAGCGCTGATCAGCGGCCCGAGGAAGGCGAACAGGGTCAGCAGCACCAGGATCACGATGCCGACGATGACGCGTCGGGTCTCGATGAGCTGGCGGGCGATGTCCTTGAACCGGTTGGGTGCCGGTGGCGCGGTGGGCACGTCCGGTGTCGTCTCGGTGACGGTGGTCATGGCGTGGTCTCCAACAAAGCTGCTGCGGGGGCACCCTTGTGGGGCGCGAGGAGGCTGGTCGGTTCGGGGTCGCGGGACATCGTCACACCCTCACCCGGGGGTCGAGCCAGGCGTAGAGGATGTCCGAGAGGAACGACGCCGCCATGATGGTGACGGCCATGAACCAGGAGACCGCGGCGACCACGTGCACGTCCTGGCGGGAGATGGAGTCGATGAGCCAGGCGCCCATGCCGTGCCAGCCGTAGATCTTCTCGGTGAAGGTCGAACCCGAGACCAGGGCGCCGAAGGTGAACGTGAAGTAGGTGATGGTGGGGATCAGCGCGGTGCGCAGGGCGTGCTTGAACAGCGCCCGGCGTCGCGTGAGTCCCTTGGCCATGGCGGTGCGCACGAAGTCCGACCCGAGGACGTCCAGCATCATGTTGCGCTGGTAGCGGGCGAAGGCGGCGAACAGGGCCAGTGCCAGCACCAGGGTCGGCAGGATCGCGTGGTGGATCCGATTGAGGAGCAGCTCCCACGCGTTTCCTTGGAAGCCCGCCGAGTACTCGCCGACGTACTTGAGGAAGGTGAAGCCGAGCCCGTCGTTGATCGCGACCGCGATGACCTGGATGACGATCGCGATGACGACGGTGGGGATCGACAGCACGAAGAAGGAGGCGCCGGTGGCGGCCTTGTCGAAGGCACGGTACTGACGCACGGCGGCGTAGGCGCCGATGGCGATGCCCAGCGCGCTGCCCAGGACGGTGGCGACGGTGATGAGCCGCAGGGTGACCCCGGCCTTCATCCACATCTGGGCGGAGACGTCGCCGCCCTGGATGTTCTTGCCGAAGTCACCGGTGACGACGCCCTTGAGCCAGGTGACGTATCGCTCGGCGAGCGGGGTCTGGTCGTTGAGGTTGAGGGTGTCCAGCTGGGCGTTGACGACCTCGGGCGCCGGTGGCGGCTGCATCTGTTCGAAGTACACGCGCGGCTGCAGGTTGGTGGCCGCGAGAAGGTACGCGAAACTCGTCGCCAGAAAAATCAGGACGACGTAGTTCAGCAGCCGCCTGGCCAGGAACTTGCCCAAAACTATCTCCGAACCTCACACCGAGCCCGGCGCTTGATCTGTGCTTGTGAGTCACCACCACTGGGAGTGATCCGGGTCGGGCAGGGGTTCGCTCGCGCTCCAACCGTAAGGACGGCTAAGCGTTCGCGGTCTCCCGACCCCACGAGGGTCACTCCCAGTGATCGAAGAAACACACTGACATCCGATTCACGTTCCGTAACCGGAATGTCAAGAGTCTGCGCGACGTCTAGACACTTGCCGGTAACCGACGCATCAAGAAAGGACAACGGTGGCGATTTGGACCGCAAGCACTTGGTGAAATGTCGAATTCTACACAGACAGCACCCAGGCGAACACACTTCGTCATTATATACATCCTGAACTGGGGAGACTTCACCCACCAGGGGGCAATTCGGTAAACGGCGTTTACAAAAACCGGGCTCTCCGCGACCCTCGCCCACGGAAACGTCGGCGCTCACGCCACACGCGGAACAAGGCCCACCGGAGCGACGTCGCTCCCCCGAAGACGAGGCCGAATATCACGCAGGGTCACGAGAACCGGCATCGGGGACCCCGAAGCCCGGCCGCCGAACACTCGAATATTTTCACCGTGTGTGACACGAGTTAATGCTCGCTAACGATGGAGGTTGACCCGGACTTGCGCAAGGGGATCGAAGGACCCCCTCCCACCTGCCGGGATACCAAGGACGTGGTCGACACCGGCGGTCGGGGACGTGGTACCAGCGGGGCCACCGAACCGGAACGCAGTACCCCCCACCAGGTACCGAACGCACACGCCGCGTCCCCGGCGACGGACAACCCCGTCCACGCCAGGGGACCCACCAGCGCGGCACCGTGTCGGCGTCGCCAGGAGGCCAGATGCGGCACGGTCAGCAACGCGCCCGCCACCAAGGCCCGACGACCCGCCCTTCGACCCGCGCCGGCCCCACCGCTCCGAGAGCGACCACGCGCCCAGGCCAACGCACCGCCCACGGCCACCCCCGCCGACACCGGCCACCAGGTCGTCCGCACCTCCCGCGCGAGCGCCCGCACCGTGTGCGCGGACTCCACCAACCCGGGACGCACCGCGTCCACCGGCGACAAGGCCACCCCCGAGCGCAGGGCCCCGGCCGTGGCCACAACCCCCGCGGCGGCCACGGTGAGCCCGATCAGGGGGTGTCCGGCCGCGGCCGGCGCCACGGCGGCCAGGGCGGTCGGGCAGACCCGCGGACCGGTCGCACGCAGGCCATGACGTCGGGCCAACGCGGCTCCGGCCGCCCCGAACTCCCAACGCGCGCGCAGGTAGGCGCCGAGTCCGGCGGTCATGGGCATCCGCACCCGGGAGCGGGGTTCGTACCGCACCGACCAGCCGCGCCCGGCCAGTGCCCAGACCAGGTCGGCCTCGGCGACCGCGCCCAGGGCCGGGTCCGACCGGGTGGGTTCGCGGCGCACCACCAGCGCACGGAACGGTTCCAAGGGGGTCGAGGCGAGCACCGGCCCGGGGTCCGTGCCACGGTCGGAGCCCGACGCCCGCAGGGCCGCGATGGTCATGCCCAGGTTCCCGTGGGGTTCCCGAGCGGCCAGGACACGCGGCACGACCGCCGCGACGTCGGGGTCGGCGAAGTGGCCGAGCGCGGCGCGGAGCCAACCGGGTCCGGGTTCGGAACCGATGTCCAGGAAGGCCACGAACTCGGCGTCGCAGGCCCACAGCCCGACCGTCCGGGCGGCGGCGCCCTCCGTGGGCCCCCGGACCACGCGCGCACCGTGTCGAAGGGCCACCTCTTCGGCCGCTCCGGTCACGCCGACCACGAGCACGCGCACGTGGGGGTGCTCGGCGTGGAGGAGGGTCAGGGTCGCGTCCAACGCGCCGGAGTCGATGTCGACGCCGTGCCCGACCAGGACGACCTGGGTGTCGGCTCCGGGTTCGGTGGGTTCGGGGCGTGGGTGGGCCAGTCCGGCGTCCACGAGGATCCGGGCCAGCACGCGTTCATGGTGATGGTCGGGCCGAGCCCCGCTGAGCCGGCGGATCACCGAGCTCACGCCCTCGGCCGGTAACCGCAGGGCGTGGGGTGGGGACCCACCGACGAGGACGTGGCCCTCGTCGGTGAACCGGACGGCGCGATCGATCTCGACACCGAGACCCATGGGCAGTGGTTCGGGGGTTGGCACGGCCATGACCCATACCTTGGCCCGTGATGATGGACACACGCAAGAGTGGACGAAGTGGCAAAATTCGACCCAGTGTCATCTAATTGTTATCTTGTTACGAGAGTCCGCCGGAGCGCCGTTCCCCGCTTCGATCCAACGGTCGAGGACCGTCCCGGACCACTTCATCCCCCCTTTATCCAGTTCAGGCAGGGTTACCCTGTCCGAACCAGGTCGACTGGGTTTCCAGGGAGGCACGGAGCGTATGCTGAGCGCGAGTAGGCCCTTCAGTGTCGTAGGGCACACCGAACACCGGACATGACCATCGCCCATGGGCTGCCCGCAGGCCCCACCACCACACGGCGTGAAGCCCCGCGGCTTCGCCGCCGACACATGTCGCCGCCCTCGTACCGCACTCCCGGCGATACCGAGACGCTTCCCTCCCTGACCCAGGGGGCTTCGCCCCGTGTGTCCACGCGCCGTGACCCACAAAGGGCATGGACGCTCCGAGGGCCAGGCTTCCCATCAGCCCTGCCCGCGCACACACATCCCCGGGGAGTGAACCCACATGTGTGAGACCGCCACCCCTCGTTCCGCGCCCTCGGACCACGACCACTCGACTTCGGCCCCTCTCCACCGTTCCCAACGCCCGGCGAGACCCATGGCAGAGTCCAGAAGCACCCAGAACGCCACCACCCGACAGGACGGCGGCGATCGACGCTCCGCCCGTACGGGGTCCATTCCCAGACCGGCCCGCAGACGCTTTCCCGGTCTGCCGAGCCAGATCTCCTACGCTCGCAGATTCGTGGCCAGGCAACTGGCCGAGTCACCGGAACTGACCACGGCGACGCTGTTGACCAGTGAGCTCGCCACCAACGCCATCAGGCACAGCGCTTCGGGGTGCGACACCGGCAAGTTCGAGGTGTGCGTGCGGCTGGCGCCGGGTTGGGCCCGCGTGGAGGTGCGCGACCTGGGCAGCACGACGGAAGCGCCCCTGCCCCAGCATCGGGACCCCTACGACACGGCCGAGCACGGCCGGGGGCTCGACCTGGTGGAGGCGCTCGCCAGCAAATGGGGCACCGAGCCACGACTTGACGGCCGAGGCCGCCAGGTGTGGTTCGAACTCGAATGGGACGGCGACGACCGTCCCTGTCCCTAGGGGTGTTCGGGCGCCCTAGGTCGGCAATGGGTTACGGGAGACACCTTGGCGCCCGAACGGTGGCCCCGTGGTCTCCGTGACGGTACCGAGGGCGTCGGGCACTCAGCCCTCCGAGCCGGAGGCGGGTTCGGTCGGGGCCGCGGGGGCGGCCGGGGCCGGGTTCGCGGTGGCGGGGTCGGTGGCGGGGAGCTTGAAGCGCTCGTACAGCTCGCGGGCGTAGTCCTTGGCCTCCTGCGAGGGCTCGTCTCCGAGCTCGTCGCGCAGCAGGTCTTCGAGGTTCTTCTTCGCGTCATCCATGGGGGGAAGCCTGCCTGGAGTGCGCGGATAGCACAAATCGACATACCGGTGACACAGAGGAAGCGTCCGAGATCCCCTGATTCACAGGGGTTTCCGGACTTTGGTCCACCCCCGCTTCCGGGCGTGTCGCGACGATGTCACCGCTACGGGCACGGACGACGAAGGGGGCGCCCCGCACGTGGTGTGCGGGACGCCCCCTTCTCGTCGGTCGCGCTCGGGTCAGCGACCGTGGCCGGAGTCCTCTGAGGAGGTCTCCTCAGGCACCCGGTCGGCCTCACCCGTGGCGGTGTCGACCCCCGCCTTGGCACGGGCCTTGGCGCGGCGACGCTCGTAGCGGGCCTGCCCCCTGGCCTCACGCTTCATCCGGCGCACCTCGACCAGCTGGTAGAGGACGGGCACCAGGATCAGGGTGAGCAGCGTCGAGGTGATCAGACCACCGATCACCACGAGGGCGACGGGTGCGGACACGAACGCTCCGCCACCGGCCAGGCCCGTGGCCATCGGGATGAGCGCGGCGATGGTGCCGACCGCGGTCATCAGGATGGGCCGCAGGCGGTGGCGCGAACCCTCGACGATGGCCTCGCCCAGTTCCATGCCCTTGTTGCGGTTCTGGTTGATCAGGTCCATCAACACGATGGCGTTGGTGATGACGATGCCGATGAGCATGAGCATGCCGATCAGGGCGGCGGCGCCGATCGGGGTTCCGGTCAGCCACAGCAGACCCAGCGAACCGGTGGCGGCGAACGGGACCGAGATCAGCAGCATGAGCGGCTGCATCAGGCTCTTGAACGTCGCGACCATGATCAGGTAACAGATGACGATCGCGGCGAGCAGGGCCAGACCCAGCTGGGCGAAGCCCTCGGTCTGGTCCTGGCTGACACCGCCCAGGTCGGCGGTGGCGCCGGAGGGCAGGCTGAGCCCGTCCAGGGCCTGGGTGATCTCGGCGCTGACCGCGCCCAGGTCGGAGGCGCTCGGGTTGGCCGACACCGTGGTGCTGGTGACACCGTCGATGCGGGTGAGCTCCGGCGGCTGCTGGACCTCGACGACCTCGGCCACGTCGGTGAGCTCGATCAGTTGCCCGGTGGGCGTGGCGATCGGCAGTTCTTCGAGCTCGGCCACGGTCTGCGGTGCGTCCTGGACCAGGACGACCACGTCGCGGCGGATGTCGTCGATGGTGGCGGTGCCGACGTTTTGACCGTTGAAGGCGGCGGCGACGGTCTGGCCGACCGCGGCCTCGCTCAGCCCCTGCTCGGCGGCCTCCTCACCGTCGACGTGCACCTCCAGGGAGGGCTGCGACTCGGAGACACCACTGGTGACGTCGTCGGCGCCGTCGATGGCGCGCAGCTCGTCCTCCACCAGCTCGGCGGCCTCGGCCAGGGTCGTCTGGTCCTCGGCGGTGACCCGCACCTCGATGCCGGAGCCGCCCATACCGCCCGTGGAGTCCAGGCGCGGTTCGTGCTCGGTGTCCAGGTCGGCGAAGGTGTCGCGCAGGACCTCGCGGTTGCGCAACTGGTCGGTGTCGGGGTCGGCGGTGATCGTGTAGTCGATCTGGTCGGCGGCCCCACCGCCCATCATCGGGTTGCCACCCACGTTGACCTGGTAGGTGTCGATCCAGGCCATTCCGGCGAGTGCTTCCTCGACCTTGGCGGCCTCGGCGTCGGCGGCCTCCAGGGAGGTGCCCGGTTCGAGCTCCTGGATGGCGGTGTAGCTGTTCTCCTCGGCCTGGCCGAGCCAGTCGGTCTCGGAGGTGGCGGCCAGGGCGACGGTGCCGACCAGGATCGCGACACTGGCCGCGAGGGTGACCGCGGTGGCGGTCTTGCGCTTGGTGGTGATCCAGCGGATGACCGGCAGGTAGGCGCGCTGCAGCGGGGTGTGCATCTCGCGCTCGTGCGCCTTGCGCTCGATCTCCTCGCTCGGGACGTCCCCGACCTCGGCGGGCCGCAGGAACCAGTAGCACAGCACCGGCGTGATGGTCAGCGCGACCAGGAGCGAACCGGCCAAAGCCAGGCTGCTGGTGACCGCGAACGGCATGAAGATCTCGCCGACCATGCCGCCGACGAAGGCCAGGGGCAGGAACACGGCGATGGTGGCGAAGGAGGAGGAGGCCACGGCCGTGGCGACCTCGCGGACGCCGTCCTTGACGGCCGACATCCGTTCCTTGCCGTAGTCCATGTGTCTACGGATGTTCTCCAGGACGACGATGGAGTCGTCCACCACCCGGCCGATCGCGATGGTGATCGCGGCCAGGGTGAGCATGTTCAGGGTGAAGCCGAAGGCCTGCATGCCGACGAAGGCCGCCAGGACCGACACCGGAATGGACACCGCCACCACCAGGGTGGAGCGGATGGACAGCATGAAGACCAGGATCACGATGACCGAGGCGACGAGACCGTAACCGCCGGCCTCGAACATGTCGGTGATCGAGTCGTTGATGAAGGGTGCCTGGTCGAAGACGACGGCGAGTTCGACGTCGTCACCGAGAAGGTCGGACTGCTCATCGAGCACGTTCTGGACGCCGTCGGAGACCTCGACGGTGTTGCCGTCGGGGGTCGCCATGACCATGAGGGCGATGCTGGGGTTGCCGTCGAGTCGAGCGATGGAGGAGGCATCCTCGGTGACCATCTCGACGTCGGCGACCTCGGAGAGCCGCACCGCGGAGGGTGCCGCGGCCGGCGGGGCGCCGGGAATCGCGGCCGACTCGTCGGCGGCGCCCGCGGAGGGCTGCACCCACAGGTCCTCGATCGCTTCGAGGTCGGTGTGCTGGTCGCCGGTGGTGACGCTGAGGCTGCGACCGTCCTCGTCGATGGAGCCGCCGGCCATGAGCAGGCCGCTGGACTCCAGCGCGTTGGACAGGTCCTGGACGCTCACGCCCGCGTCGACGAGTTCGTCCTCGTCGGGGGTGATCTCGACGCGCTCCTCCGGCAGACCGGTCAGGTCGGCCGAACGGACGCCGGGCACCGACTCCAGTTCGGGGATGAGCACGTTCTCGATGGTGGACGCCATCGCCTGCTCGTCGCCGTTGTCGGAGGCGGCGGCCAACAGCATCACCGGCATCATGTCCATGCTCATGGACATGACTGAGGGATCGACGTCCTCGGGGAGCATGCCGGCGATCTGGTCGACGGCGACCTGGGCCTCGCGGACCAGTGCGTCCTGGTCGCGGCCGTAGTCGAACTCCGCCATGATCTGCGCCGAACCGGTGCTGGAGGTGGAGGTGATCGTGTCGATGCCCTCCACGCCCTGCAGCGCCTGTTCGAGGGGTTCGGTGACCTGTCCTTCGACGACCTGGGGGGTCGCGCCCTGGTACTGGGCGGAGACCATCACCATCGGCAGGGTCATCTCGGGGAAGAGTTCGCGCTTGGCCGAGAGCGCGGCGAAGGTGCCGAAGAGCAGCACGGCCAGCGTGATGAGGAGGACCAGCGCCCGGTTGCCGAGCGATATGACCGAAAGGCGGTTCACGCGCGCATCCCTTCCGCGTGGGGGGCGGTGGGTCCGTCCGGGTACCGCTCGCCGTGTGCCGTGATGGCCGGTCTGGACATGAGAGGTGCTCGCTCCTAGCTCGCCGGGTGATGGGACGGTTCCCGGACCGGGGGTGCGCCCGTTCGTGGTCGAACGGGCGACCTTGGGCACGGGCCGATCCGCGAGTCGTGTGATGGGGGATGCGGGTGTTCGTTTCGTCCGGGGCGGGACGCCCGCTCGGGTAGACCCGTCGTCGGGCCCCGCATCCGCCGGGCGCACGCTCACCTTACGTCGCGTTATATCGGAAGTTGCGCCGACTCCGGAGAGTTCAGGGAACTATCAGGGAGATGTCAGTCTTCCGTCAGGGTCGGTATCGACCAAAGTTAGGGACACTCGCCGGGTGAGGGGGACCCACTGGCCCGAAGTGGATCTTCACGCCGACAGGGGCGACTGCCGAAGGTGTAACGGACATCACGATGACCGATTCCGGTCATCCGGAAGCGAGCACGGGGGGTACACGCGATGCGCACCCGTACGCATGCGTCGGGTGAGCGGCGACGGCGCGGCGGGGTGGTTCAGACGGCTCGGGGCTGTTCCTCTGAGGGGGCGAGCGTCTCGTGGGGCTGGGTGGTGCCCCAGACCACGTGGAGGAGGTCGTCCAGGGCATGGACGAGGGATTCGTCGACCAGTTCGTAGCTGACCTGCCGACCCTGGGCGTGCGTGCGCACGAGTCCGCAGTCGCGCAGGCAGGCCAGGTGGTTCGAGACGTTCTGCCGGGTGAGCCCGAGCCGGTCGGCGAGCCCGGCCGGGTAGTCGGGCCCCTCCAGGAGGGCCAACAGCAGACGGCACCGGGTGGGATCGGACAGTGCGCGTCCGAGGCGCTGGATCGCGGAGAGGCGTTGCTCTGAGGTCAACATGAAAACCATTGTACATTTTTTGCTGTATAGACAGTGCAGGCTGTATAAACAGTCTTGAGTGTACTAATGGATCTGAGGACGGGGGAACGATGGGCGTGGGACACGACCACGGGCCGATCACGGCCGGGGCCGCCAACAAGCGCAGGCTCGCCGTGGTTCTGGTACTGATGCTCACCGTGGCGGTGGTCCAGGTCACCGGGGCCGCGTTCAGCGGCAGTCTCGCCCTGCTCGCCGACGCCGGACACACCGTCACCGACTCCTTCGGGGTGGCCTTGGCACTGGTGGCCGTGTGGATCGCCGGTCGGCCGGCCACGGGCAGGCGCACCTTCGGACTCCAACGCGCCGAGATCCTCGCCGCGGCCGTCAACGCGATCGTGCTGTTCGTCCTGTGCGGGTTCATCGTGCTGGAGGCGGTCGACCGGTTCCGCGAACCCGCCCAGGTGTCCGGGCTCGGCATGATCGTGGTCGCCGGGTTCGGCCTGGTGATGAACATCGTGGCGATGTTCGTGCTGAGGTCGGGCGCGAAGGAGAGCCTCAACGTCAAGGGCGCCTACCTGGAGGTGATGAGTGACGCGCTCGCCTCCGTGGGCGTGATCATCGGCGGTCTCATCGTGCTCTTCACCGGGTGGCAGCAGGCCGACACCCTGGTCTCGCTCGCCATCGCCGCGATCATCGTGCCCCGCGCGTGGTCGCTGCTGAAGGAGGCCGTGCACATCCTGCTGGAGGCCGCGCCCAAGGGCATGGACCTGGCCGACCTTCGCTCGCACCTGATGGGGCACCCCGCCGTCATCGACGTGCACGACCTGCACGTGTGGACCATCACCTCCGGGGTCCCGGTGATGTCCGCGCACGTGGTGGTGGCCGAGGAGGACCTGCACGACACCGGACGGATGCTCGACGAACTGCACGAGTGTCTGAGCGGACACTTCGACGTGGACCATTCGACACTGCAACTGGAGCCGCCGGGCCACGCCGACCACGAGGGCGCCCGCCACGACTGAACCCCGCCACCACCGATGACACCGTTCACCTTCTCGTCTCGCGCCACTTCCACGTACCACCTCGCCCCTGGCCCGTGGCACCATCGGACGGGTTCACGAATGAGAAGGTAGAAGCAGCGGTGGGTCGAAAAGACGGTATGAGTAAGGTCGCTCCATGAGCAGGAAGAACCCGGGCTCCGTGCGACTTTGGTGGAGACGTCTTCCCTGGACGATACGTAGACACAGTTCGGGTATCGCCACCCAGGCGCCCGAGGTCACCCATCGGGAGATCGGCGCTTGGCGCAAGCCCGCCAGGGCCTTCCTCACCATGTTCCTGTCGGTGAACCTGGTGGGCACGTTCCTGCTCATGCTCCCCTTCACCACCACGGACGGCCAAGGGCTGGACCTGGTCCCGGCGTTGTTCACCTCCACCACCTCCCTGGCCGTGTGCGGCCTGAGCGTGATCTCCATCGGTCAGGACCTGAGTACCTACGGTCAAGTGATCGTCATGCTGCTGATGCAGGTCGGCGGGATGGGCATCATGACCTTGGCGGCCCTGCTCGGAAGCGCCCTGGCCCACCGCTTCGGCCTGCGCATGCGCCTGAACGTGCAAGCGGAGACCCGAAGCCTGGAGGTCGGCGAGGTCTCCGGAGTGGTACGCCGTGTCGTCGTCATCTTCTTGGTGGTACAGAGCACGATCTTCGTTCTCATCACTCCTCGTCTGTGGCTCGGCTACGGCATGACCTGGTGGGAGGCGGCCTACTCCGGGCTCTTCCACTCGGTCTCGTCGTTCAACAACGCCGGGCTTTCCCTGTACGACGACAGCATGACCCGGTTCTCCGGCGACGCCATGATCCTCCTGCCCATCAGTGCGGCCGTGATTTTGGGAGGCATCGGTTTCCCGGTGATCCTCGAGGTATGGCGGAGTCTGCGAAAGGGCGACCGCTGGTCCCTGCACACCAAACTCACGATCACCACGAGCCTCGTGCTCCTGCTGGGCGGCACCCTCCTCATCACTCTCATGGAGTGGAACAACCCGCTCACGTTGGGCGAGCTTCATTGGACGGCCAGGCTCACCGACGGTGTGTTCCACGGCGTGATGCCGCGCAGTGGTGGACTCAACGTCGTCCCCGTGAGCGAGATGACGGACTCCAGTTTGCTGTTCACTATCATGTTGATGTTCGTTGGCGGCGGCAGCGCCGGAACCGCCGGAGGCATCAAGGTGGCGACCTTGGCCGTCCTCTTCCTCGTCGTACTGTCCGAGGTCCGCGGACACACCCGGGTGCACACCTTCGACCGTGCCCTTCCCCCGGACGTGATCCGTCAGGCTCTGAGCCTGGTCTTCCTTTCAGCCACCCTCGTGGCGTTCAGCATCCTGCTCGTGCTGCGCACGACCACGTTCGAGTTCCTCCACGTCCTGTTCGAGATGGTCTCCGCGTTCGGCGTTGTCGGATTGTCCACCGGAATCACCCCGGACCTTCCGGCATGGACCCAGGTGCTGTTGACCGTGCTCATGGTCGCCGGGCGCATCGGTCCCATCACGTTCGTAGCGGCACTCGCGTTCCGTGACCGACACCGTCACTACACCTTCGCCGAGGCCAGGCCCATCATCGGCTGAGACAGCACACCGCGCAGTCCAACCCACGCAAGGAGGGGTCTTGCCCCAGATCGACCGACGCAACGATGACAAGCGCATCCTCATCATCGGCCTGGGCCGATTCGGTAGTTCACTGGCCCTGGAACTGGTCCGGCGCGGTTGGGAGGTCCTGGGTATGGACTCCAACCCGCGCCTGGTCCAGTCCTACGCCGACGTGCTCACCCACACCGTGATCGCGGACTCCACCGACGAAGACGCCCTACGCCAGGTGGGGGCCCACCAGTTCAACCTGGCGGTCGTGGCCATCGGCTCCCATCTGGAGGAGAGCATCCTGACCGCTTCGCTCCTGGTGGACCTGGGAGTGAAGAGCATCTGGGCGAAGGCGACCAGCCGTAGGCACAGTCGGATCCTGGAACAGGTCGGCGCGCACCACGTGGTACTGCCCGAACATGACATCGGCGAGCGAGTCGCGCACCTGGTCTCGGGCCGGATGCTGGACTACGTCGAACTGGAGGAGGGGTTCGCATTGGGCAAGACCAAGGCACCCAAGGAGATGTTCGGCAAGACCCTGCGAGAGACCCAGGTTCGGCAACGGTTCGGCATCACCGTGGTTTCGGTGAAGCGGGTGGGGGCCTCCTTCACCTACGCCACCCAGGACACCGTGTTGCACAAGGGAGATCTGATCGTGGTGGCCGGCAGGACCGACGACGTGGAACGGTTCGCCGAGAGTCAACGTCCCTGAACCCTCCCGGAGGACCGGACCGTGATCGAGGCGCCAAAGCGGACAAATTGACAACCGTTTTCATTTTCCCGAAAATGGTCCCATGAGAACCAGGACCTCCGTGCGCACCGCCGCCCTCGGCGCCGCCCTCGCCATGATCATCACCGGCTGTGGAAGTGAGGGCGGTGACACCGGTGGCGACGGGGTCTCCCCCGCCGACGCCGACCTCACCGTCGTCACGGGGGTCTACCCGCTCGAATGGCTGGCCCAGGAGATCGGTGGGGACACCACCGCCGTCGTCCAGCTGACCGAACCCGGCGCCGAACCGCACGACCTGGAGCTCACCGGCCGCCAGATCGCCGAGGTCAGCGAGGCCGACATCGTGTTCCACGTGGGCGGCCTCCAACCCGCCGTGGACGAGGCCGTCGCCCAGGAGGGCGAGGACGCCTCTCTCGACGTCGCCGACCTCGTATCGCTGCGCCCCGCCGACGGTGGCGAGGACGACGACCACGGTCACGACCATGACCATGAGGGCGAGGACGGGCACGACCACGAGGACGGGCACGACCACGAGGGCGAGGACGGGCACGACCACGGCGAGCACGACCCCCACTTCTGGCTGGACGTGGACCTGATGGCCCAGACCGCCGAGGCGTTGGCCGAACGCATGGGAGAGGCGAACCCCGAGGGCGCCGACACCTACCGGCAGGAGGCCGAGCGGGTCGCCGACGAATTGGCCGCCATCGGCGATGAGTACGAGGAGGGGCTGTCCTCCTGCGAGCACCGTGAGGTCGTGGTCGGACACACCGCCTTCAGCTACCTGACCGACCGGTACGACCTGGAGCAGATCGGCGTCAGCGGGGTCGACCCGGACAGCGAGCCCTCCCCCGCGCAGATCGCCGACATCGCCGACATCGTCAACGAGCGCGACATCTCCACGATCTTCACCGAACCGCTCATGCCCGCCGAGACCGCGGACACCATCGCGGCCGAGACCGACGCTCAGGTGGAGGTGCTCGACCCCCTGGAAGGCGTGACCGATCAGTCGCCCGGCGACGACTACCCCTCGATCATGCGCGGGAACCTGGAAGCGCTGACCACGGCGCTCTCCTGCGAATAGCCACCGGCCCCGCAAGGCCCCGTCGATACTTCGGCGGGGCCTTCGCGCGTTACCGAGCGTTCATCCGCGTCACTTTCAGACCAAGGTCCCAAAGCAACTCACAGACTCCTGACCAGCAACGAAGCCATGATTGGGCGTCTTGCCGACGAGGACACGATTACATAGCGCTTACATCCGACCAAACCCACGGACAAGTGGCGAGCATCACGCTATGCTCGTGAGAGTGATGGTGCTGATGCACGTGCATTCGTTAATGCATTAGCACGCACGCATTCCCTCAGTCGAAGACGCAAGGAGCGACAGGAACATGACCGCACACAACGGCATCCGCGCGACCGACCTGACCGAGGCCTCCTGGCAGAAGGCCAAGCGCAGCAACTCACAGGGGGCCTGCGTCGAGATGGCGCGTCTCCACGACGGATCCATCGCGGTTCGCAACTCGCGCTTCCCCAGCGGTCCGGCCCTGGTCTACACGCAGGAGGAGATCGACTGCCTGATCCTGGGCGCCAAGGACGGCGACTTCGACAACCTGCTCGGTTAGGGCGGCCCGCTTCGCGCGGAACGGAGGGGCCCACCCGTATCTCGTGGCACGACGGTGCGACACACCGTGGGGCGGTGTACGTGCCGATCCGGTAAGCCACCCCCCTTGCTCTCTCCCGGGTCACCCGAGCTACGGGCTCCAGCGAGAAGAGGGGGCTCCGTCGCAGACGGAGCCTTCTCTTGCCCCACCCACCGGGGCGAAGAGGTTCTTCAGCAAAGGGTGTGGGGGCTGGAAGGGACTCAGGCCTCGTCGAGGTCCTTGAGCATGTCCTTGAGCATCGAGACCGTCTCGTCAGGGGTGGCGGCCGAGACGCTGAGCTTGGTCATCGCCTTGGTGTAGGCCTCGACCGTGGACCGCTTGTCCACGATGTCGCCGTCGGTCAGGTGCTCCAGGTACAGGACGTCGGACAGTTCGAAGTCGGAGAAGCGCAGCAGCGTGAAGGACCCGGCCTCGGCGGCGTGCGCACCCACCTCGAACGGGATGATCTGCAGGGTGATGTTGTCCCGGTTCTCACAGATGTCGATCAGGTGGCGCAGCTGACCGCACATGATCTCCTTGCCGCGCTCGCGGCCCCCGATGGGCCGACGTACCGCCGCCTCGTCGAGGATGATCCACATCTTCTTGCCGCTGTTGAGGTGTTCCTGTCTCTTGAGTCTGGCCTGGATGCGCTGCTCGGAGAGGGTGTCGGTGTCGACACCACCGGAGATGACCTCGCGGGCGTAGTCCTCGGTCTGCAACAACCCCGGCACGAACTGGGACTCGTAGACACGGATCTGGTCGGCCGCCTCCTCGAAGCCCACATAGCGGGTGAACCACTTGTGGAGGGCGTCGCCGTACTCCTTCCACCAACCCGGTTTGTTGGATTCGAGGGCCAGTTCCTTGAATTCCCTCAGGAGCTTACGGTCGGTGACCCCGTACATCTTGAGGAGGTCCTCGATATCCCGAGGCTTGAATCCGACCCGCCCCAGTTCCATACGGCTGATCTTGGAAGCGGAGGCTCGAATCCTCTCGCCCGCTTCCTCACGGGAGATGCCACGTAGTTGCCGGTACCGTCGAAGCTGCTCTCCCAGGAGCATGCGGCGCACGGTGGGGCCACTCCCCTGACGCAAATGAGCGATATCCACGTTCGCCGCCTCTCTTCTTTCTCCGAACAAGAGTATCGGTTCGCCCGGTCCCCTTTGTCGTGCGACCGGGACACTACACCTCCACGGTATCGACGGCGTCCCGTTCCACCCTCGCCCGCCCCTCCCCGGGGCGGCCCACCCGGCCGACGGCCCCGCCTCGCACGGCGGGACGCCCGGCAACGAGCCCCGAGTCATCGACTCACACGAATTGTGCCCAAACGAACTTTCCACCGGGCGGCGTGGGAATCACTCCCCACTCTCGCGCGAAAGCACTCACCAGGGCAAGCCCTCTGCCTCCCTCGACCCCGGAGATCGCTTCCCTTCTGCGCGGCAAGTGATCTCCACCGTCACGAACCGCGCAGATGAATTCACTACCGCTGCGCATGAGGGAGAGCTGAATACCCGATCGGCCCCGTTCGGTCAAGGCGATCGGGCCTCCATGACGTACCGCATTGGTGACCAATTCCGAAACGACGACCGAGACATCGCTCGACAAGTGCTCCATGCCCCATTCGAGGAGCAGGGCGTCGGAAATCTCCCTGGCCGCGCCGACCGTCCGTGGGCGGGGCTCGAAAGTCCACGTGACGGCGTCGTGCCGATCACCGCACACCGGTGTGTTCCAGCGTGGGGACCCGTGGGTCAGGACCCTGAGCCACCATGCGTCGGCAGGCTCCGCCACCGCCTCCGCACACTCCATGCCCTTCAACTCCTCACTGACGCACCGCACCGCAGACCACAGAATGGGTGTGAAGCTCGTGCTGCTGCACGGGCCGAATGCACGTGCATCTCAGTCTTGGATGACATCGTAAGCCACGGCCCGATCACGCGCAGGCAAACGGCGGCACCAACCGAAAAGCTTTGCGGCGGCGCAGGTCAACACCATTACGGACGACTGAAGAAGTCATGGAACGCCGGTTTCCCGCAGAACTGAAAGGCGTACCCGGGTACGTACCGACCAGTAGGCATGCGGATATGATTCCTCCGCGCCCACCACGTGATCAATGGAGGTAACACCATGTCCCCAACGCCTCGTGTGGCGATCGTGACCGGCGCGGCCCGCGGCATCGGCGCCGGCACCGCCGAGCGCCTCGCCCGTGAAGGTCGCTCCGTCGCCGTTCTGGACCTGAAGGAGTCCGACGCCCAAGAGGTCGTGGACCGGATCACCGCCGACGGTGGCCAGGCCATCGCGGTGGGCTGCGACGTCTCCGACGCCGACCAGGTGACCGCCGCCGTCGACACCGTCGCCGAGCGGCTCGGCCCTCCCGCGATCCTGGTCAACAACGCCGGGGTGCTCCGCGACAACCTGCTGTTCAAGATGTCCCCCGACGACTGGGACACCGTCATGAACGTGCACCTGCGGGGTTCGTTCCTGATGAGCAAGGCCGCCCAGGCCCACATGACCGCCCAGAAGTGGGGCCGGATCGTGAACCTGTCCAGCTCCTCGGCGCTGGGCAACCGCGGCCAGGCCAACTACGCGGCGGCCAAGGCGGGGTTGCAGGGCTTCACCAAGACCCTCGCCATCGAGCTGGGCAAGTTCGGTGTCACCTGCAACGCGGTGGCCCCCGGTTTCATCGAGACCGCGATGACCCGCGCCACCGCCGAGCGGATCGGGATCAAGTACGACGACATGAAGGCCTTCAAGCAGGCCGAGATCCCCGTGCAACGCGTGGGCCTGCCGGAGGACATCGCCAACGCGGTGGCGTTCTTCACCGGTGAGGACGCGGGCTTCGTGTCCGGCCAGGTCCTCTACGTCGCCGGCGGCCCCCTGGACTGACCGCTGGGAGAACATGTGCCCCACCGGCGATGATGTCCGGTGGGGCACTGTCGTTTCGGACGAACACTCAGGCGGAGTGGCCGGCGCGCTCGGGGAAGGGGGTCGCCTCGGCGGCGGATTCGCCCGTGTTCTCCTGGGCGGCCAGCGGGTCCCAGTAGTCGCGGTACTCGATGATCTCCCCGTCGCGTGCGATCACGACCGCGATGTAGCGCATCCGGTAGTCACTTCCGGTCTCCTTGGCCACACCCTCCACTTCGAGCTCGGCGATGGCCACGTTCGGGTCGGTGGTGACGTGCACCGCGTTCCGGTGGACCGCCCGCACGTCCAAGTGGTCGGTGTAGTGGCGCAGGTACTCCCGCACCGCCGCGCGCCCCTCGAACCACCGGGGCGCGCCGGGTGGCGCGAACGGCAGCTCCATGGTCCCCTCCTCCGCCCACAGGTCGGCGAAACCGAGCATGTCCTTGGCCAGAATCAGCCTCAGGCCCTCGTCGATGAGGTCGGAGGCGTTCTTGAGCGGTGCGCCCATGACGCGACCACCTTTCCTTCCATTGGGACGATACGGTACCGTCCCGACGAACTCTAACGGAACGGTACCGTATCGTCCACACGTATGATGGCGACATGAACGACCACACCCGGCGCACACCCACCGGAGCCGCCGTCCTGCGTCCCCAAGTCACCTCGGCCATCGCCGAGGCCGTACTGGACGAACTCGCCGAGCGCGGATACGGGCGCCTGTCCATGGAGGGCGTGGCCAAGCGCGCCGGTACCGGCAAGAGTTCCCTGTACCGCCGCTGGCCCTCCAAACAAGAGATGGTGATCGCGGCACTGACCGAATTCAGCGTGCCGCCGGCCGAGATCACCGACACCGGATCCTTGGAGGGCGACCTGCGCGCCACGTTGGAAGCGGTGCGCGCCTGGCTCACCCATCCGCGTTTCGCGGCGATCCTGCCCGACCTGACCGCCGAGGCCGGACGCGACCCGAACCTGGCCCGGGCGATCGAGAGCGCGATCGGCGGACCACGCCGCGCGCTCGGGGAAGCCACCCTGCGTCGGGCCATCGAGCGCGGGGAACTCCCCGAGGACACCCATCTGCCCCTGGCCCTGGACCTGCTGGCCGCGCCCTTGTACTGGCGCTTGAACATACTCCGTGCCGAGGTCGATCCCGACTACCTGAACGCCCTGGTCACATACCTCCTTCGGGCCCTGAACGCCCGCTGATGACGAGGGCCGGACCCGAACGCTCGCGCACCCACCGGCCGTGGTCGGCGGGTGCGCGAGCGTCGAGGGCAACGAGTTCTGTGTGCTCTCCTCCCTGGAGGAGTGACCGTTCCTCAGTAGAGCGTGGTGCCGACGGCGACGTGGTCGTCGTGGGCGCCGGGCCCCTCGATGGCCTCGACCACCTCGGTGACCAGGTCCTCCAGGAGGGTGATCCCGGTGGCGTAGTCGGTGTTGTGGTCCGACATCACCGCGATCAGGTACTCGTGCTCGGGCCCGGCCACGTAGCCGACGCTGTTCATGATCCACAGTCCCCCGTTGGACTCGCGTGGGGTCCACCCGTTCTTGAGTCCGACGGTGTCGCCGCCGGTGGCGACGGCCGACACACCCCACGCCTGGTCGGGACCGACCGACTCCATGAGCTCCCGGACGTGCGCTCGGTCCTCCTCGGTGAGCGGCCCTTCGTCGGTGTACAGGGCCCGCAGCAGGCGGATCTGGTCGGAGGGGGTGGTCATGGTGGCGCCCCAGGAGCCGCCCGGATGGGGTTCGGTGCCGGTGAACCCCAGGGATTCGGCGTGGCGCAGGAACCCGTCGGTGAACCCCAGGCGCAGATAGAGACCGTCGGTGACCTCGTTGTCGCTGAAGCGGATCATCTGTTCGACCTGGGCGAGCTCGGTCGCGGTGAGGTCCCGCCCCTCCTCGTCGGCGCTCAGGTGCAGCATGGTCAGCACGGTCAGCTTCGCCACGCTCGCCGAGGGGAAGCGGTCTTGTCCGTTGTGGCTGTAGGTCGTCCCGGTGCGCAGGTCCTGGACGGCGATGCCGAAGTCGACGCCCTCGCCCAGGGCCGCGACACGGTCGTCGAGGGCGGCGCGGGTCTCGGGGGGCAGGGCGGAGCCGCCGATGGCCTGGGCGGGCAGGGGCGCGAAGGGTACGAGCGGCACCCGGGAGTCCACGACCAGTGGGGCCAGCACCGCGTTCGCGGGGAGCGCGGGGACGGCTCCGGCCGGGGTCGCGGCGGGCAGGAGCAGGGCGATGCAGAGGGCGAGCGGGACGGACGCGGCCAGGGGCCGGGTTCGTCTTTCGGCGAGGAGACGCCGGAGCACGCGATCACCGGTTCGTTGCGCCTAGGGGATGGGGGAGGCATCGACCCGGCGGGACGGGCCGTTCGGATTATTATCCACAGCCACCGAGGAGAAATCACCCACCCGATATTGAATCGGTACGGAGTCCCCTCAGGGGCGTCCGGTTCGGGCGTCCTCGTCGATCCCCCGCGCCACCAGCGCCTCTCCCGTGGCCTCGGCCATCCGCAGCAGGTGCACGATCACCGGCACCACCAGGAGGTAGGGCCGCCCTCGCAGGCCACGTGCGCGGTAACCGTCCCCGGCCGCGGCCCAGGCGGTCGCGACCATGGGGATGGACCGGATCGTCAACGCCAGCACCAACGCCACCCGGTCCGGGTCCACCCCGACGTGGCGCAGCGGCCGGGACAGACGTTCGAACAGGTCGAGCATCTCCTTGACCCGGGTGGACAGGGTGATCGCGTTGGCGAGCAGGACGAGTCCGGCGAGCTGAGCGCACAACCGCACACCTTCGGTCCACTCGCCCACGAACAACGCCTGGAACACACCGATGGCCAGCAGGAACGGCCACAGTGCGCGCAGCACGGCCAGTGCCCGGCGCAAACCCAGCCGGGCGGCCGGGTAGAGCAACAGGGCCAGGAGCAGGGTGGCCAGGGCCGCCCACAGGTTCGCGGCGACGATGAGCACCACACCGAGCACGAGCAGGGCGAGCAGCTTCGGGCCGGCCGGAATCCGGTGCAGCGGACCACCGCCGGGGACGTACAGCCCGACCACGCTCACGAGGTCCGTCCCGATGTCGGCCCGTCGTCCATGAGCTTGGTGTAGAAGGCGATGGCGTCCGCCGGCACACCGTCGAAGACCACCCGTCCCTCGTCCATGACCAAGACCCGATCGAAGTCGGCGAGCAGGTCGAGGTCGTGCGTGAACAGGACGACCTGCTGCTGGAGACCGTCCAGGGTGTGGTGCACCATACGGGTGTTGCGCAGGTCCAACAGGGTGGTGGGCTCGTCGCACACCAGCACGTCCGGCTCGGTGACCAGCACCGACGCCAACGCCAACAGCTGCTTCTGACCACCGGAGAGCAGGTGTCCGGGGTGGTCGCGGTGGCCGTCGAGGCCGTGTCGCACGAGGATCTCGTCGACCCGGCGCGCGGTCTCCGCACGACCCAGGCGCAGGGGCCGCAGCCCGATCTCCACGTCCTCCACGACCGTCGGCATGATGATCTGGTTGGCGGCGTCGGAGAACACGAAGCCGACGCGGCGTCGGATGTGCTTGGCGTGCCGGCGGGTGTCCCACTCCCCCAGCGACACACGGCCCTCGTCGGGCAGGACGAGTCCGTTGAGGGTGCGGGCGAGCGTGGACTTGCCCGATCCGTTGGCCCCGATCACACCGATGCGGTGCTGCGCCAGGTCCAGGGTGATCGCGCGCAGGACCGCGCGGTCGTCGTAGGAGTGGGAGACCCCCTCGATGCGGATCATCAGGTGTTCTTCCCCGTCTCCGTACCGGAGGTGACCGGGCGACCGGCCGGCGGGATGGGGTAGGCGCGGAACACGGTGGCGGCGATGAGCGCGGTCACCACGGCCTTGACGACGTCACCGGGCAGGAACGCGACCATGGCCGTGGCGGTGGCCAGGACGCCGTCGCCCAGGACGACCCCCATCCACGGGACTCCGATGGCGTAGATGACGATGATGCCGCCCAGGGCGTTGATCAGCAGCCCCTGCCAGAAGCGGTACTTGCCGCCGCGGACCATGAGGTCGGTGAGCAGGCCGATGACCAGGGCCGCGAACACCCAGCTCACGATGAACCCGGCGGAGGGTCCGGCCAGGACCGCGAGTCCGCCGCGACCACCCGCGAACAGGGGCAGACCGGCCAGGCCCAGGGCGAGGAAGGCGACCACGGCGAGGGTTCCGCGCTTCCAGCCCAGGAGACTCGGGGCGAGCATGATGCCCAGGGTCTGGAGGGTGATCGGCACCGGGGAGAACGGCAATGGGATGGCGACGGTGACGCTCATCGCGGCGATGAGCGCCGCGAAGATCGCGATGAGCGCCAGGTCACGGGCGGTCAGACCGCGGTGACGGACGTGCTTCCTGGTCCCGGTGTCGGGCATGGGTGGATCCTCTCGGGGAGGTGGTGGGAGGTGGTCGTCCCCCATTGTCCGATACCGGGGCCTTCGAGGCAGTGGCCGGGGCGTACAGAAGCCGGGCGGAGGTGTTGTGGACTTCCGTCAACGTCGCGGGGCGACCCGGGGCCGGCCCGGAGAACATGACGAGGGCCCCGGGCGCGCGACGGTGTGAACCGCCCCGCGCCCGGGGCCCGGGTGAGAGCTCCCGTGGGAGCGTTTCTCAGGGAAGGTAGGTGGCCGCCCCGGAGAACTCCGCGAGGGATCCACCGGCCGAGATCGACTCCCGCGCCGGGATCTCGGCGTCCTCCTTGGCCTTCAACAGGTCGCCCAGGCCCACCGCCTCCTCAGGTGTGAGGAAGGCGGCGCCGTCGGAGTCCGCGAAGACGACGTCACCCGGGTGCACGACCGCGCCCGCGATGGTGACCGGCACGTTGATCGCGCCCTCGATCCCGCCGATGCGGGTGGTCAGCGGGCTGAATCCACGCGAGACCACCGGGAAGTCGTAGGCCAGGGTCTCGTCGTGGTCGTTGATCGACCCGTCGATCACCGCTCCCACCGCACCTCGGGCCTTGGCCGTGTAGGAGACCAGTCCGCCGAAGCACGAGCGCTGTCGGTCACCGGACTGGTCCACGACCAGCACGTCGCCGGGGCGCAGCATGTCGACCGCCATGTGGACGGCGGTGGAGTCCAGGTGCGGGATGCGCACCGTGACCGCCGTACCGACGAACTTGAGCGGGCGCCTGTTCGGCTGCAGACCGAGCGCGAAGCCGTGGTCCCGAAGATGACCGAGCGTCGAGACGCACGTCTTCTCCAGTTCGGTGACGATCCGACCATCGATCTGTTCGGGCATGTCGTTGACGACGAACACGACTGTTCCTTTCTCAGGGTGCTTGTTTCAAGGATTTCGAGGAGCGGTGGCTCACTTCGCGCTCGAAAGCTCGGGGATGAAGGTGACGATGTCGGGCACCATGATGAGGATGGCCACGACCACCAGGTCGGCGATGATGAACGGCACGATGCCGCGGAAGATCCGTCCCAGACCCGCTTCGGGGACCGCGCCCGAGTAGACGAACGCGTTCATCCCGACCGGAGGCGTGATCAGCGCCATCTCGGCGACCTTCACGATGAGGACGCCCAGCCAGAGGCCCTCGAAGCCGTATCCGCTCAGGATCGGGTGCAGCAGGGGCGCCGCGACGAGGATCATCGAGATCCCGTCGAGGAACATGCCGAGCGGCAGCAACAACAGCAGGCACAGCACCAGCACGACGTAGGGTTCCAGGTCGGCGGCCAGGACCGCGTCCACCACCGCCGTGCTCGCCCCGGACAGGGCGAGGAAGTAGGTGAACACCCCGGCGCCGGCCATGAGCAGGAACGTCATGGCGGTCAGTCCGACTGCCTCGGTGACCGACTCCTTGATCGCGCTCATCCAGCGGGGCGGCCTGGTGCGGATGAGCAGGATGACGAACGCGGACACCGCACCGAAGGAGGCCGCCTCGGTGGCGGTGGCCAGACCGAGGTAGATCGTGCCGATGGAGACCATGAAGATGACCACCAGGAGCATGAACCCGAACAGGTCGAGTTTGGGCTCCGGGGTGCCCTCACCTGTGGCCTCCCCCTCGGCGGCCACGGTGGTCTCCGAAGTGGTCGTGGCCGACGCCGACGACCCACCGGCCATCGCCGGTTCCCTCTCCATCGACGCGTTGGCCCGGTCCCGCTTGCGGCGGGCGGCCAGGACCATCAGCACGATGGTGATCCCGTAGAGGAGGATCGTCAGTAGGCCTGGGCCGATGCCCGCCAGGAGCAACTCCCCGATACTCTCCCCGGTGACGACGCCGTACAGGACGAGCACGATGGACGGCGGGATGAGCACACCCAGGGTGCCGCCGGCACAGACGACTCCGGCCGCCAGACGGATCCCGTGGCCGGCCTTGACGATCGCGTCGGTGGACACCCGGGCCATGGTCGCCACGGTCGCGACACTGGATCCGGTGACCGCGGCGAACAGACCCGATCCGGACAGCGACGCGAGCGCGGCGCCTCCCGGGAACCGGCGCAGCACCCGTGAGGCGAGGTCGAACCCCGCCTGGGCCAGCCGGGCGTGGACGGCGAACACACCCATGAGGATGAACAGCGGGATGATCGTCAGGGAGTAGTCGGCCGAGGTCGAGAACGGCTGGTTGGCCGCCGTGCTGACCGCGGCGTCGGTCCCACGCATGAGGACGATGCCGACCAGGCCCGCCACCATGAGGGAGAGTCCCACGTGGAACCGGATCGCGAGCAGTCCGAGGAAGAGCGCCAGGACCGCGATGACGATGAAGAGTGTCGCAGCGGTCATGGGGTGCCCTCGCTGTCTTTGTGTTGTGCGGCGGAGTGGGCCTGTTCGATGGCGGCGTCCACCTCGTTGCTCTCCAGCACCTCACCGGAACGGAACGCGCGGAACTCGAGGACTTCCTTCCAGACCGCCATGACGAAGAACAGGAGGAAGGAGAGGAAGAGCACGAGCTTGGCCGGCCACGTGGCCAACCGCAGGATGTCGTTGGTCGTCTCCCCACGCTCATAGGCGCTGATCAGGACCTCGCCCATCCCCCAGACGATGAGGACGCCCAGGACCAGCATCAGGACCAACCTGATCCCGGAGAGGACCATGCGCGTCCTGAAACCGAGGCGCGCCTCGACGAGGGTGACGGAGACGTGCTTTCCGTCGATCTCGGCGGAGGCCAACCCGAGGAAGGCGATGGTCACCAGGAGCAGTGTCGAGATGTCCACCGTGCCCAGGACCGACTGACCGAACACACCGCGCCCGACCACGTCGGCGACGGTCAGGAACATCAGGGCCAGGAGCAGGAGTCCGGCGACGATGTTGAACGCGGTGGAGGTCCCTCTCACCGGCCGTGGAAAGCTGATGCGGCTCACTCTTGCCGTCCTTCCATGCAAGCGGCGAGCGGGCTGACGTAGTCGGAGACCCGGGTCTCCTCCTCGATGATCCGCCGGTAGTCGTCGAGCACGGACTGCGCGTCGTAACCGCGGTCCTCGTAACGCGACACCCAACTCTCCGCGACGCCCGACTCCTCCTTCCACCGGGAGGTCTCCTCCTCCGGAAGGGAGAGGAACTCCGTCCCGCTCTCGGTCATCTCCTGGCAGGAGACCTCACCGAGTGCGTCCATCTCCTCCAAGCCGATGGAGATGCCCTGGGCGGAGGCCTCCAACAGCGCCTCCTGGTATTCCTCGGGCATGCCTTGGAACAGCTCCTCGTTGATGACCGCGATCGAGGATGCGTACGCACCGATGCCGGGGTCCATGAGGTAGGGCGTGGTCTGCGACAGCCCGAAGGTGGGCAGATTCGCCAGGGCCAGCGAGGTGTAGCCGTCCACGACACCACGGCTCATCGACTCGTAGATGTCGTTGGCCGTCATGCCGATGGGGTTGGCGCCCGCGGTGAGCATCACGTCCGAGGTCAGGCCGCCGGCCCGGATGCTCCTTCCCCTCAGGTCGTCGAGGCTCTCGGCCTCCTCCTTCAACCCGATAGCCGCGATACCGAGCGGAATCGGAAAGAGCGGCCGGACGCCCTGACGGTCGAAGTCCTCCCGGTAGGTCTCGTTCTCCTCGTACAACCGCTCGATCGCGGTCATCTGTACCTCGGGGTTGTCGGTCTCGAACGGCAGTTCGATGACCGTGTACATGGACAGGTCCGAAGCCGCGTAGATGGACCCGACCTGAGCCATGTCCGCGCGGCCGTCCAGGGTCGCCTGGGCCGATTCCTCCGCGCCGACGAGGCTCTCCGAGTAGTGGAGCCGAACGGTGACACCACCGTCGGTGAGTTCCTCGACCTGTTCCGCCCATCGCTGCGCCGTACGCGACTGGTCCGACGTGGCGTTGGAATAGGTCGTGTAGTGCAACACGTAGGTGTCGTCGCCCAGAGCGGTACCGCTACACGCGGTCAGTACCGCCAGGGCCGCGCCCGAGGCCAGGAGTCCGGTGGCACGGGATACCGAACCACCGGCTCGGGCACGTCTTGCGCCTGCGTTCATGTCTCACGCTCCTGTTGGGGCCACGCCGTAGCGACGAAGGGTCAGGGCGGGGTTGACCTTGCGGACGTGGTCGAGCCGGTCACGTTCGACGACGGCCTTGCCGATGCCCGGGGCCTCACCGACGGTGGCGATGGCGATCCCCATCGGGTCCACGACGGCGCTGTTGCCGGCGCCGGTCGGGGCGCTCTGGTCGGCGGCGAGAACGTAGACGGTGTTCTCGATCGCCCGGGCCCGCACCAGGGTGTTCCAGTGGTACTCCTTCAAAGGACCGGGAACCCATTCGGCGGGCAGGGCGATGATGTCCGCGCCGGCGTCCACGAGGATCCGCGAGACCTCCGGGAAGCGCAGGTCGTAGCAGGTCTGCATGCCCACCTTGAAACCGTCGACCTCCAGGATCTGCGGCTCCTGCGGGTCGGCGGCCAGGACACGGTCGGACTCCTTGTAGCCGAACGCGTCGTAGAGGTGGACCTTGCGGTAGACCGTCTTGACCTCGCCGTCCTGGATACCGACGAGGGTGTTGTGGATACGGCCACCGGTGGCCGTCTCGTTCACGCCGGCGATGATGGAGAGGTCGAGTTCGGCGCTGAGGGCGCGCAGGCGCGAGACCGCCGGACCGTCGAGCGGCTCGGCGCTGTCGACGAACCGATCGTCCATCGCGGGGGCGGTGAACACCGCGTACTCCGGCAGCACGGCCAGGCGCACGCCACCGGTGGCGGCCTCACGCAGCATCCGCTCGATCTCGGCCAGGTTCTCGGCCTTGTCCTCGGCGGGCGCGAACTGCACGACTGCAACGTTCAGGGACATCAACGGCTCCTCAGCTCGTTCTCGATGTTTCGCAGGGTGTCGAGCGCTCCGGTGAACCCGGACAGCAGCGCTCCGTACTGCATGGTGGTCACGATGGTCTCGGCATTCTCCTCGACCGCGAGACGTTTTTCCGCGTCGCTCCAGGCGGGCAGGACCCACGGCTTGCCGGCGGCCTGGGCCGCGCGGGCCAGGTGGCGCAGGTCCGCCAGGTCCTCCTCGCCGG
The DNA here is from genome assembly GCF_040635885.1 of Nocardiopsis sp. NPDC006832. Lineage (NCBI taxonomy): Bacteria > Bacillati > Actinomycetota > Actinomycetes > Streptosporangiales > Nocardiopsidaceae > Nocardiopsis > Nocardiopsis sp. NPDC006832. The sequence continues at coordinate 80,674 of NZ_JBEYLC010000003.1, forward strand.
CGGTGTAGGCGCCACGGTCACGACGCAGCGACAGGTCCGAGGGACCGATGAAGATGCCGTCGACCATGGGCAGGGCGAGGATCTCATCGATCTCCTCCAGCGCGGAGGCGTCCTCGATCATGGGGTAGCAGCGTGTCCCGGTGTCCTGCCGGGTGACCCACTCGTCGGTGAAGCCCCGGAAGTCGGAGGTCCGGCCGCCCGCGAAGGACCGGTCGCCCAGCGGGGGGAACTTCGCGAATCCGCAGACCTCCTTGGCGTGGGCGGCCGACTCCACGTGCGGGATGGCCACGATGTTGGCTCCCAGGTCCAGGGCCTGCTGGATCGGGCCCCGCTCCGGTCCCAACACCTTCGCGATGACGTCCATGCCCTTGGAACGGATGAGCGGCATGATCCAGTCCAGGGCCGCCAGGTCGAACGTCCCGTGCTCGATGTCGAGTACGACCGTGCCGTATCCGGCGAGGTTCGCCATCTCCACCGCCGCCGCGGAGGGCTCGGAGAGCCAGACCGCATGCCGCTTGTCCATTTGCGCGCTCAAGGTGCTTCCCTTCAAAGGATGTGACGCACACCGCTAAATATCTGGTGTGGACACCTTGTATACACGGAGCATCCAGGCTGTGTAAAGGTAGGGTGGGCTCTGTGTCACATCAAAACAGCATCGCAACCGGGGGTAGCAAACCTCGACAGTCCGCACGGGAGCGCGCATACGAGATGATCGGGGCCGCCATCCTGGCCGGCACGTTCGCCGAGGGCGAATTCCTTGACGAGGCGGTCCTGGCCAGGGAGGTCGGCACCTCCCGAACACCGGTGCGTGAAGCGCTCCACCGTCTCCAGGCCGAGCGCTTCGTCGACCTCGTGCCTCGACGTGGCGCGCAGGTCCGGGTCGTCACCGCCACGGAGATGCGCCAGATCTATCAGGCCCGTTTCGTCATCGAGGCCAACGCCATCGGCAAGATCTGCGATCGCCGTCTGGGCGCTCCCCCCGAAACCCCGGAGCTCATCGAAGCACTGGAGACCGCCGGCCGGAACCAGGACTGGAACGAGTTCGCCCAACTCGACCAGCGATTCCACTCCTGCATCGTTCAACATCAGGGCAACGCGGTCCTGGCCCAGATGTACGACTCCCTACGACCACGACAGGTGCGTCTGGCGGTACGCACCATCACGCAGGGCCCCGAACGCTTCCCCATCATCGAGCGCGAACACCGTGAACTGGAGGCCGCGCTCAACGCACACGATGCCGCCCTAAGCACGAGGATCCTCAACGTGCACCTCCAGGAGGTGCCCGAACTCGTCCGAGCCTTCTCGGAGTGACCCGGCTCGATCGACGCTCGATCGGCATGGTTCGCCCGAACCCTGGAACGCCGGGTCCCCCACCCCCCATGGGCGAGCGGCCCGGCGCTCGGCGACCCGGTCGACCCCCGGCATGCCCCGATCAGTCCTCGTTGGGGTCCTTCTCCGCGTCCTTGTGCGCCGGATGCACGGTGCCGGGCTCGTGGTCCGGCGGACCGTAGAGCGCATAGAGCTTCAACGGCCGGTCACCGGTGTTGACGACGTTGTGCCAGGTCCCCGCCGGGACCATGATGACGTCGTCGTCCTCGACCTCCCGGACGAAGTTCAGATCGTCCTCGGCCGGCCCCATCTCGGTGCGTCCACTCCCCTGCTCCACCCGGAGGAACTGATCGTTGTCCGGATGGACCTCCAAGCCGACGTCGTCGCCCACGGCGATGCTCATCACGGTGAGCTGTAGGTGCTCGCCGGTCCACAGCGTGCGTCGATAGTGGCTGTTCTCGACGCTCGCCTCCTCGATGTCGACGACGAACGGTCTCCCGCCCCGGTCCTTCCCGGTGGTGTAGTCATCGCTCACGGCCGTACCTCCTGGGGTCACGCGTGGAACAGTTCCCGACCTGCCTCACCCTAGGCACCAGCGTGTGAAGCACCCAAGAAGGCACGGCCGGGGTCCACCGGGTTCACCCGTCCGAGAATCCCCACCGCCTCCGCAGGTCCGCGCTCACCGTTTCGGTGTCCCGATTCCGGGTCTCGGGGACGAACCTGGCCACGAAGACCAACCCCACCAGACAGATGGCCGCGAAGATCCAGAACGTGGGGCCCTGCCCGATGAGTTCGATGACCGGCAGGAACAGCAGGCTCACCAGGAAGTTGGCCAGCCAGTTCACCGTCGCGCCCACGCTGGACCCGGTCGCCTGGTGGTCGGTCGGGAAGAGCTCCCCGAGCAGGATCCAGAAGATCGGGCCCATGCCGACACCGAACGACAGGATGTAGGCCATCATGAACACGAGCATGAAGAGCGGGGCCATGCCCACGCTGAATGCCAGTCCCAGCAGGCCGATGGAGACGAACATACCGGTCAGGGAGATGAGCAGCAGCGGGCGACGGCCGATCCGGTCCACGAGGCTGAGCGCGACCAGCGTGATGACGACGTTGACCACACCGATGAAGACCGAGTAGTAGATCGCGTTCGACGCCGACAGCCCGGCCTGACCCATGATCGTCGGCGCGTAGTAGAGGATCGTGTTGATCCCCACGAACTGCTGGAGCGCGGCCAGGGCCACGGCGACCAGGAGCGCCGCCAGGGCCGTGCCCTTGAACAGACTCGACGACCCCCTACGGGCCCTCTCCTCCTCTTCGCGATGTTCCTCGGTGACCCGGGCGACCACCTTGTCCGACCCACCCGGTTCGGCGACGCTGTCCACGACCTCCCGCGCCCGCTGTGTCCTGCCGTTGCGGATCAGCCACGTGGGCGATTCGGGCAACCACACGGCCGCGATGAACAGGAGCGCGGCGGGGATGGCACCGACCCCGAACATCAGGCGCCACATTCCGGCGTCGGCCAGGGCCCAGTTCACCAGGTAGGAGACGAGCAGGCCCACGGAGATGAACAGCTGGTTCAGGCCGAGGATGCGCCCTCGGATCTGCGCCGGCGCCATCTCGCCGAGATAGGTCGGCACCGTGGCCGACACCCCGCCCACGGCCAGGCCCATGACGAACCGGCCGGCCACCAGCGTCCAGTATCCGGGGGCCAGGGCCGCGGCCATGATCCCGACGAAGAAGACGACGCCGATGGCGCCCATGACAGGACGGCGCCCGTAGCGGTCGGCGATACGCCCGCAGCCGAGCGCGCCGATGACGGCACCGAGCAACAGGATGCTCACGGCCGAGCTCTGTTGGAAGGACGTGAGCTCGAAGTCCTCCTGGATGAACAGCAGCGCGCCGGAGATGATGCCGGTGTCGAAGCCGAACAGGAAGCTACCGAGGGTGATCCCGATCGCCCATCTACGGACGGTCCTGAGTCCCTTGGGCGTGAGCTCGACGAAATGGCTCTGCTGCCTGGGACGGGTGTTCAACGGTTGGCTGCTCATGGCTCCCGGTTCTCCATGATCTCCGCGCCGGTACTTCCGGCCCGGTAGTGGTGGAGGGGGACCCGGCCGGCGTTCCACGCCCGCAGCACCGGCTCGACGATGCGCCACGACTCCACCGACATGTCACCGCGCACCGACAGGGGCATCTCGTCGGAGAGCACTCCTCGGAGCACCTCGCCGTATTCGAGCAGTTCACCGGGGTCGTAATCGGTGGCCAACGTGACCGGTGAGACGTCGTAGGGGTCTCCCGGGCCGTTCACGTTGAGGTCCATCCCGATGTGGCGAGAGCCCAGACCGATACGCAACCGGTTCTCGACGAGGTCGCCGACGAGGCCGGTGGGGACGTGTTGTGGGGCCTTGAAGCGAAAGACGATCTCCTGGCGGGGCGAACCGATCGCCTTTCCGGTGCGAATCCGGAACGGCACACCGTGCCATCGCCAGGTGTGGACCGCGAACACGACCTCGCACAGGGTCTCGGTGCCGCGTTCGGGGTCGATACCGTCCTCGTCCACGTAGGCGGGCATCGAACGGCCCTCGACGGTGCCGGCGGTGTAGCGGGCGCGGTGGCTGAACCGTTCCGGATCGTCCCGCCACACGCGAGTGGCCCGCAGGATCCGGGCCTTGGCGTCACGTTCGTCGCGCGCGTCCAGGGTGCCGGGTGGTTCCATGGCCACCATCGCCAGGACCTGGAGCAGGTGGCTTTGGACCATGTCGCGCAGGGCTCCGGTGACGTCGTAGAAACCGGCCCGACCCTCCAGTCCCAGGGACTCCTCGAAGAGAATGTCGACGGACTCCACGTGCTCGGAGGAGAGCAGTGGTTCGATCACCCGGTTGGCGAACCGGATGCCGAGGATGTTGAGCACCGTCGTCATACCGAGAAAGTGGTCGACCCGGTGGACCTGTTCCTCCGGCACCAGGGCGTGGAGCAGCTCGTTGAGCGCGATGGCGTCGGCCATGTCGGTACCGAAGGGTTTCTCCAGCACCAGGCGCGTGCCCTCGGGGACGCCGATGCGTTCCAGGATCCGGCAGCTCCCGACCACGACCGCGGGCGGCAACGCGAAGTAGAGGGTGACGCGGCCTCGGGCTCGGGCGAGGAGTCGACGCAGGTCGGATTCGTCGGTGGCGTCGGCCTGGACGTAGCGCGTGTTGCGTACGACGGTGTCGACGTCGGGCCCGCTCACACCCCCGTCCGCGAACGCGCGGGCCACCGTCTCCTGCCACTGCCCGTCGGTGCCCTCACCCTGGCCGCTGCCGATGAGGAGGAGGTCGCCCAGTGCGTCGGCGGCGACCAGGGTGCCCAACCCGGGCAGGAGCAGACGTTGGGTCAGGTCGCCTTGCGCACCCAGGATGATCAGGGTCTGGACCGATTCTTCCACCGAGTCTTGCATGGGTCTCCCGTTCACCCGGCGAACCCCGGACCGGCCGGCCCCGGACGCCCGGTGATCGGGCGAACGGCGTGCCCGTCTCCGGTCCGGCACCGAGGTCGGGGTGTTCGCGCGAGATAGTGATGAAGAGGCGATCCAGACGGACCGCCGAAGGTGTACGCCGTGACCTTGGCGACCGGGGGACGCGCGACCTCGTCGAGCGCGCCCTCCGGTGTGCGCCTGTGCGCCGAGCCGCCGGCTCCGCGCCGTGTGCTCACACGGGCGTCGGCGTCACAGGCGCAGGACCGGCTTCAGGACGCGGCCCTCGGCGGCGTCGGTGGCGGCCTCGTTGATCCGGTCCGGCTCGTAGAGGCGGACCATCTTGTCGAAGGGCAACCGTCCGGCCCGGTACAGCCCGACCAGTTCCGGGATGAAGTCGAAGACGTCGCTGTCTCCCTCGGTCACACCACGAATGGTGCGTCCGTTGAGCAGGAAGTTGACGTCGAAGGTGCCGTCGGTGCCCACGGGAGGCGCGCCGACCACGGCCGCCATACCGTCGCCCACCGCCAGGGAGTCGACCGCCTGGCGAAGCAGCGCGGGTACCCCGCTGCTCTCCAGGGCGTGGGTGAGTCCCCGGCCGCCGGTGATCTCGGCGACGCGCGTGACGGTGTCCTCCTCCTTGCCGTTGATGGTGTGGGTGGCGCCCAGTTCACGGGCCAGTTCCAGACGGGAGGGCACGATGTCGATGGCGATGATCTTCGCGGCCGGGGTGAGCGCGGCCCCCATGACCGCGGACAGGCCCACCGCTCCGGCTCCGAAGATCGCGACCGTGTCCCCGCTGCTCGGGTCGAGTTCGTGGAGCACGGCCCCCACACCGGTCTGGATCCCGCAACCCACCGGCGCCAACATCGCGAGTTCGTCCTCGTCGGCAGCCTCCACCGGGACGACGCTGCGCGCGTGGGCCACGCAGTACGTGGCGAAGGAGGACTGTCCGAAGAAACGGCCACCGATCGCCTCACCCGTGGTGGAACCGATCGGGGTGGTGCCGTCGGGGCGCCTGCCGTCGAAGTTGAGGGAGAGGAAGTCGACGCAGTAGGCGGGGTGTCCGTGCCGGCAGGATCGGCACTTCCCGCAGGAGCTGAAGGAGAGCAGGACCTTGTCGCCGGCCGAGACGTGGGTGACGCCCTCGCCCACCGCCTCCACCACGCCGGAACCCTCGTGGCCGAGCACGGCGGGCAGGGGGGTGTGCAGGTGCTCGTCGCGGGTGGCCAGGTCGGTGTGGCAGATCCCGACACCCACCACGCGGACCAGGACCTCGTCGCTACGGGGTTCCTCCAGGCGGACGTCCTCCCAGGTGAAGGTGCCACTACCGGGATGGACCACCGCGGCCCTGGCTTCGGACATGACCGAGTCCTCTCTTGCGTCCGTCCCCCGAGAAGGGGAGATCGGGCACATTCTCCGTCAGGGGGAACGCGGTGGCCGCAGGACGCGCCGAGTGATCCGATGTGGTCTAGCCTGGTCACCATGCCCGCGACCCTGAACACCCACCCTCCCGAACGGCTGCACCTGGAGGAGCTGGTCTTCTCCGTGCGGGTCTCCTCACGGCGCAAGACGGCGGGGATCACCGTGGATCGGGACGGATCCCTGATCCCGCACGTCCCCGAGGACATCGAGTGCGCACGAGTCCAGGAGTGGGTGCGACGCAAACGGCACTGGGTCCGGGACAAGTTGGCGGACAAGGACGTGCTGATCTCACGCCGACCTCGGCGCGAGTTCGTCTCGGGTGAGGGCTTCGACTACCTGGGCCGCCGCTACCGGTTGAAGGTCACCGACCAGGTCCCCGGCGTGCACTTCAACGGCGCTCGACAGCGCTCTCCAACCGGGCGTATCTTCGGTGTAGACCCCGTCGAGTGAGGGTGGAGCACAGCATCATGACAGCTGAACCGATCGAACCGGATGCAATGGCGGCGGCATTGGCGGGAGCCCTCGCCGACCGTGGGCTCGTCTTGGTCTCCGCCGAGTACCTGGAGAACCTGGAAGACGCTGCGGACAGTGCCGCGGTGGAAAACCTCGCGGGCGAGGAGACATCGCCCTTCCGGCTCGAGGACTATGTGTGAGCCGATATCAGGTGGAAATCACGTCCACTGCCCGGAAGACACTTCGTAAAATCGATCAGCCTTCGCGCAAGCGGATCGCCGTGGCGATCTCTGAACTGGCGGATGAACCTCGTCCTTCTGGATGCAAGAAACTCAAAGCCAGAGATGGCTATCGCATCCGTATCGGAGATCATCGGGTGATCTACACGATCGATGATGGCCAGGTCACCGTGGTGGTCGTCAAGATCGGTTCTCGCGGCGACGTATACGGGCACTGAAATACCAGGTGAAGGACACTGCCGGCGGAGTGGATGAGGGCTGAAAGCCCTCGCATCGGAAACGCTGATCGGTGGTCGAGGTCGGCCGTTGCTCCTCGGTGACGTTCTGAGCGTGGTCTAGCCTGGTCACCATGCCCGCGACCCTGAACACCCACCCTCCCGAACGGCTGCACCTGGAGGAGTTGGTCTTCTCGGTGCGGATCTCCTCACGGCGCAAGACGGCGGGTATCACTGTGGATCGGGACGGATCCCTGATCCTGCACGTCCCCGAGGACATCGAGTGGGCACGGGTCCAGGAGTGGGTGCGACGCAAACGGCACTGGGTCCGGGACAAGTTGGCGGACAAGGACGTGCTGATCTCACGCCAACCTCGGCGCGAGTTCGTCTCGGGTGAGGGCTTCGACTACCTGGGCCGCCGCTACCGGTTGAAGGTCACCGACCAGGTCCCCGGCCGGCCCCCGTATCCTCGTCCCGCATGGTCGTGACGATCAGGTCGCAGAAGGGCGCTTCGGTGTTGGGGTCCAGGCCGGTGTCGTCGGCCTGCCTGCCGGCCCTCCTTCACATCGGCGTGCAGGTCCGGGAACGCCTCGTACATCGCGGCCCGGTTGCCGTCCAGCCGGGTGAGGATCTCGTCGAAGCGTTCGGAGAGCCTGCCATAGTGCTCGGGGTCCTGGTCCAGGTTCTGGCTGATGTGGTGGCGTAGCGCGTGTTCCCTCTCCGGGGCCTTGGCCCGGTCCGAGGACAACGCCTCGATCTTGCTCTCGAAGTCGCTCGCGGTGATGGCCGTGAGCGGGATCTTGGTCCGGATGTCGTGCACGCGGATGTACTGGTCGATGAGGTCAGGGACCTTGGCGCCGTACAGGGAGGGGAAGAGCGCACGTCACCTTCCCCCGAGGGTCCATCCCATGGTGGTGAGCTGGTCGATGAGGGGTTTCTCGGTCAGCTCCCATTCGGGTCCGGTTGGTTGCTTGCCGCCGGTGGCTTGCCTGCCAGCGGACCGGTTTCCGGGCTGATACGGAACGGAGGAGTGTGGGGATGGGCCCTCAGGGGTGTGCATCGGGCACCTTTCGTCACAGGCGTCTCAGCGTGCGGGCGACATGTCCATGTTGCCCAGATTCTGCCGGACGGTGACGACAAACGCCCGCCGTTTCGGGCCTTCGGAGCCCGAAATTGATAGCCAGAGACTACTGGGTGACTGAGCCTTCACGCAGGGCACTCAGGAGGGTGGTCCAGGTGGATGGGGTGAAGGTGAGATGCCCGAGGGAGCGGTTCTGCGTGTCCCGGACGTGGACATGGTGCGAGGTGTCCGCGACCTCGACACAGTCCCCACCCTGGTTACCGCTGTAGCTGGACTTGCGCCAGTTGGACGGCACAGTGCCTGCGACCTCTACGCAGTCACCCCGGTTACCGCTGTAGCTAGACTTGTACCAGCTAAAAGGAGTCGATCTCACGACTGTGTGCCTCCTTGTATCGGGATATGAAGTCCACGGACTCACTCGGCGAGAGCGCCTGCGACTGAAGCGCCCCAAACCACAAGGAATATTGTTCCACGTCTTCCACATCAGAGATCACGCGACCGCTGCTAGGGATCTCTGCGTATGCCAGGCGAGCCCCGTCGTTCATGGCCAACACTTTGAATGATCCGTTCATCGCTGCGTGCGCCCCAGCGCAAAAGGGCAATACCTGAATCCGGATTTTCATGTCTTGCGACAGGCGAATCAGGTGCTCCATCTGGTCTTGCATGATCTGCTTGGAACCAACTGATCGACGCAGCACAGATTCATCGATGATGGCAGAGATGAGTAGAGCCGAACCCCGCTCAAGCACACTCTGTCGCGTCATCCGAGCGGTGAGCTCAGCCTCGATCTGCTTCGTATCGATCGGCGGCCATCCAGCACTCAACACCGTCCGGGCATAGCCTTCGATCTGGAACAAGCCTGGTATGGCGTCAGCCTGAAAATCGTGAATAAGCTTCGCCTCTCGCTCCAGATCTACGTAGCGACGAAACCATCGATGGTAGCTCTCACGTTCCCCTGGACGCAGGCGAATCAACGCTCCTTGAGCCCCCAACTCCCTGTCGGCAAGCTCGACAAACTGCTTACGCGGAGCACGCTCGGCACGCTCTATAGCGCCAAGCATCTGGTAGGAGATCAAGGTCCTCGCAGCCAACTCACGCTGTGAGATGTCTGCAGCCTTGCGCAACCGATGCAACTCTTGTCCGAATTGAACCAATTCAGTCTTTAGTGCAGCCTTCTCACTATCCACCATGACTACAGTTAACCACAACCCACTGCAACATACTGCAGGGTTCCACAAACTCCTTAATTATCAGACTAGGGCTGGAAACATCTCTGAGTCGCATGTCAATGTGACCTTTGTGAAGGCAGGCCATCTCCATGACTGCACCACACGTAGCAAGTCCTGAACCCAGCAAAACGGCCCCGATCCGGTGCGCTAACACCGAACCAGGGCCTTAGCCCACAACCTGAGTAGACAGGTGAGGACTCATGGTCAACCGTATCGTTCCCATCGCGACGAAGCGTCAGCGGATTCCGCTGCGCCGCTGCTCCTTCCGGTTCTCCGGCGAGCACTCAAGCGTCAGCCAGGCCCGTGACTGGCTCGGACGTCGCCTGAAGATCGTCGGTCTTCCCGAGGAGATCGGCGACACCGCGCTGCTCCTGCTCTCGGAGCCGGCGACCAACCAGGTGTTGCACGCCCTGGGATCAGAGCGCGACAGCACCAGCGGAGACTACTTCGTCCGGGTGTTCTTCTCCCCCGAACGCCTGCGAGTGGAAGTCCGTGACGCCCAGGGCCGATCCCCCGAGTTCCACCTTGCGGATCCAGACCCCGACGCCGAACACGGACGCGGGCTGTTCCTGGTGAACGCCCTCGCCTCCCGGTGGGGACGCTTCGAGTCCGGCCGTGGACCCGGCATGTTCTTCGAGCTCCGTTGGGACCGGTGATCACCTTGACCGGCTATCATCTGCGGCCCAGCGAAACCGTCCTGCGCCTGCGCACAGAGTTCCCCGACTTCCTCATCTGCGAGCTGAGCGGGGAACCCGGAAAGCCCTGCTTCACCGCGACCAGCACCCGGACCAACGCCAACGGTCGACCCGAACTGGTCGTGACGGCCTGCCCGGAGGAGTTGAGGCGAACGCTCACCATCCTCGCCACGGACGAGACCCACATGGGCGAGGAAGGGGGTCGCAAATGACGCTGGACACTCTGGATGTTCCCGTGGCGGACCACCTGTGCCGGCTGCGCGCCACCTTCCGAAAGCGGGGATGGACCATCTGGCACGGAGACTCGACCGGCCAGTACTGGGCGGCGCACACGGGCCTGATGGTGCTGGTCAGTGGCGACAGCGCGCAGGCGCTGACCAAGGAGATCGAACGAATCCAGCCGAGCAGGTACCCGGCCAAGGTTCCCACCCCTCGACGCTTCTCCCCCTGGCGGCGGCCTGACCGCGCCCACCGAGTGAACCCGTTCCGCTAACCACACACCCACTGTGGCCCGGGAACCCCTACCCGGGCCACACCCCTGTGTTCTGGCCACGGAGGCTTCAGCCACGGGTAGTTGACAACCGGACAGCTTCGTCACGGCCAGTGCGGCCAACCCAATCGCGACGAGGACGGGTCTGTCCCGGGATTCCGGGGTTTTGAACGGTGGATCATCGGGATCGGTTCCCAAGGAACCCATCGCGACCAACGGAGTGGAGCCTGTGCCGGGAACGCGGGGGCCGAGCCTCCTGGCAGGCCCCACCAGGGTCACCCCGTGGTGATCCGCTCCCCCATGCCCAGGCTCGCCGCGTCCGCTGCGGCCCGACCCGCCCGCCACCCGCTCGGGTTGGTCGTCCGGGAGACCCTGGCCATCTCCAGTTCGGGGAAGGACTCCGCCAGCGCCTCGCGTACCTGCCGCTCACGCGACGCCAACACGGGCAGCAGGTCGGTGCCCGCGCGAGCGTACTCGTCCAGGGCCGCGCTCTCCTCCCCGTCCGCCGACTCGGCCAGGCGTTCCCCGATCCGCTGGGCGAAGGAGCTCAGGAAGGAACTGCGGAAGGACCGCGTCGTGGAACGGCCACGGGCGTCACGGGTGGAACCGGCCCGCCGCATCGCGGTGGTGGCCTGGACCAAAAGGGAGGTGAACAGCAACTCCACCATGTCGATCTGGTCGGGGAAACCCATCACCGTGCACATGCCCATGTTCTTGTGCCAGACCGACCGACAGTGGTTGGCCTGCGCCACGACCTCCAACAGCACCACCTTGAGGTCCTCGTAGGGGGCGTCCAGGGGCATGCGCCGCGCACCGACCTCCGATACGCGGCCCGATTCCGCCATCAGGGCGGCGTGGTCGATGCTGTGCCTGGCCATCAACCGTTGGGCCCGTTCGGAGAGCGCCTCGGCCTCCTCCGGGAACTCGGTGGCCTCCGCCTTGGCCAACAGCGCACGGATCCGGGCGAGCTTGCTCGGGTCCACCTGGTCCCGGAGCCGGCGGGAGGTGGCTCTGGCCGTTCCCGGCGGGGGCGTGAGGACCTGGATCTGCGGGAGGTGGTCCAAGAACTCGATGAGTTCCAGGGCCGTCGTGACGTGGCCCAGACGGGTGACCCCGTGCCGTTCGATGAACCGGGCCGTGTGGTCGATGTCGGTCCCCCACCACGGCTCGCCCAGCCCGCGCACCTGGTCGGCCCACTCGGGCGCCACCCGGGCAGCGGCGTGGTGACGGTTCTCGGCCATGACCACGTCCGTGACCAGGTCGGCGGCCTGACGTGAGTTCTCCCGACGCACGATCCGGACGAGTTCGGCGGGCTGCCACCCTCGGGGCCACACCTGGGCGACCGCGTCGACGAGTACGCCGAACAGGGCCCTGTCCACGATCCGGTGCCACTCGCTGCCCTCCTCCGCGAGTATCGCGGCGACCTCCTCGCGAGGCCGGCCGGGGCACCGACCACAGTCGCAGGAGGACGCCCCCGAGTCGATCAGGGCCGTGATGATCTCCTGATCGGTCATCGTGTCGAAGATCGACCCTTCGAAAGGCGCTTGGCTCTGGGTGGGGCCACTGCGACGGCGTTGCCGCTCCCGCGACTTCTTCTGCTTCGCCCGACGGCGTTCGCGATTGGACTTTCCCACGTGGTCCTCACCATGGTCTGGGATGTTCGTTACGAGCGTCCCACATCGACGTCTTCGCCGTTGACGGTTGTGGACAACGCGCGAACGATCCCTCGATCAGGTGGTCGGGTTCGTCGCGATGGCCGCGTACCACGGTGAAGTGGCGGGGCCGGGCGCCCACGGGGGCGCCCGCGAGGTGGTCCAGGTGGGCGCTCCCGTCGTTCCCTTCAAAGGGTCCGGGCAAGGCGGGTCTGTCGCACTCCTCCGCTACGCTCCGCGTGACCCTCCGACCATCACCGTTGGGCTTCCCGTCCCCATCCCCTCCCATCCCCCTTCTCGGGAAGCTCCGCGGCCTCCTCCAGGAGTCCCCATGGAACCGACCTACGCCGACCTGACCGCCAGCCCTGCCCGGGTGGCCAACGCCCAGGTGGACCGCGAGAACGCCCGGTTCGGCGGAAGCAGGATAGAGCTGGATTCGGGAGGCTCCGTCGATCTCACCTTCTACCTGGACAAAGTGATCGTGGAAGGCGTCCTGCGGGTGACCGCGCTCGTCTCCAAGAGCGGAGGCTCCCCGGGGCATGCCCCGCTGACCGTGCTGGTCAACGGCGAACCGGTGGCCTCGCGCCTGACCATCCCCGGCGGCGGCGACCTGCCCCAGGACCTCGACTTCGCGGTTCCCGGCGGGTGGCTGCGAACGGATGGCCCCAACGTGGTGACCGTGCACAACGGCGCGGACGCCCGAACGATGCTGTGGCTGTACCGGATCAGCGTCGACTCCATCGACGAACGAGACCGCTCGGTATGCGCGATGCTCGCCGCCGCCGACCGGCGTTCGGTGCTTCGCTACACCACCCGCAAGCGGGTCCATTCCACGCAGGGGCCACAGCAACAGTGGGAAACCGCCGAGCGGCTGCTGGTGTACGTCGACCGGGGTGAGAAGGCACCGATCGCTCAGCTCTCCTGGCGCGACGCCGACGGAGCCGAGGCGGCGATCAGCTTCCAGTCGGCACTGGGTGACTTCCACGGCTACCACCGCTCGGCCGATGGCCTGCTGAGCGAGTACCGGGGTGACCTGGAACAGCGCCTGGCCTACCCGGAGGGGACGGAGGAGGCCACCGTGCACCGCTTCCGCACCGAAGAGCACTGGGGCGAGCGTTGGCACACCTCGGGGGAGCTGCGGCTGATGGTCGAGGATGGTGACGCCCCGGTGGAGCGGATCACCTGGCGCGACCAGCGGGAGAACTCCGGTTCGGTCGCCTTCGAGGAGGATCGGACAGGCTTCCTCGGCTATTACCAGCGGGTCGGCGAGGGCCCCATCGGTTACCGAGGCAGGGCCGTCAACGAGGTGTGAGCGGTCGCGCTGCTCAAGGCGGCGCGACACGGCGCCCCCATGCCCTGGTCCACGGAACGGACCCCGGCCACCGAGTGACACGGTGCCCGGCGAGGGTCATGGGGGCGCGGGGCCGTGTTCTCAGGCCTGGCCGGCCTCGGCACGGCGGATGCGCTTGAGGGGGATGGGCAGGACGCAGACGGGGGCCGAGATCGCCAGGCGGTGGCCGGTGTCCTGGGGAACGCCGGTGTCGGGGTCGATGAGCAACGACATCAGCTCATCGCCGTTCTGGGCGGCGGCGACCAGGTGGTCGGGCTCGTCGCGATGGCCTCTGACCACGGTGAAGTGGCGGGGCCAGGCCCCCACGAGGGTGTCCGCGAGGTGCTCCAGACGGGCACCTCCGTCCCGGACCGCGAACGTGGAGATGGCGTCTGCGCCCCGGTTGGAAACGTACACACGCCCCTCGTAGGTGCTGGTCGGGGGCAACGCGTCGCCCTCGGCGATCTCGCGGCCCTCGACCTTGAGCCGGTGCAGGGCGATCTCGGCGGGGAAGTTCTTCCCGGCCGCCTCGTGGGCGGTGGCGGTGACCGAGCCCAGGTGTTCGCCGCTGCCGGACACCCCGTCCCAGCGGACGACGTGCACGCGGGAGTCGAGCTCACCGGCGACGTACACGTGGTCGCCGTTGACCACCATGTGGCGGGGTCCGGTGCCGGGTGGCAGGGGCACGCCGGGGAAGGCGTTCTCGCGAGGCTCGGGGGCCTCCTCGGTGAGCTGTTCGGGGACCGGGCTGTAGTGGTAGACGCGCAGTTCGTCCGTGCCGAGGTCCGCGGCGAGCAGGTAGCGGTTGCCGGGTTCGAAGGAGTCCAGGGCCACGGCGCTGCTGTGCGCGTGCGGCCCTTCCTGGCGTTCGGTGACGGGGCCGGTGCCCTGATGGGTGAATTCGAGGGTGTCGCCGGTGGGCGTGCCGTCCTCCGCGGTGGTGATGAGGGTGACCACGCCGTTGGCGTAGTTGGTGACGGCGACCTGGTGCGGGCCCAGGTAGCGCACGTGGCAGGGGGAGCCGCCGCCGGTGGGCACCGATCCGATCTCGGTGAGGGAGGCGTCGCCGTGCGGCCGGAACGCGGTGAGGGTGCCTTCGGCGCGCTCGTTGACCGCGTACACCGTGGGCGGTTCGGGCCGGTAGGCGAGGAAGGAGGGGCCGGTCGTGCGGACGGCGATCCCGTCGTCGGTCATCTCACCGGTCCGGGGGTCGAACCAGACCCGGTGCACGCCCTGTCCCTCCCCCGGCGGTTCGGAGTCGGGGGTGTAGGTCCCCACGAGCAGAAGCCGTCGGGGTGTGTCCACAGGGTGCCTCGTTTCCGTCGCTTGGGGCAGGGATGTGGTCCATACCACCGGCGGCATGGTATCGCCCCTGGGCACGGTCGGAGAAGGCCGAACCGAGCGGTGCACCGAACCCGTGTGAACGCCCCGGGGTCCGGACCTCACGCGAGGCGTCCAGGTCGCGCGCACCTGAGTCCCGAAAGTATTCACTGTTCACAAAAAAGAGGCCTCTGCCCTGTGTAGCGCATCTGTTACAGTTCCTCCTCGAAAGACCGATCCGGGGAGGACGGAACCGCTCTCGATAACCCATGTCCTCTGCGTTTTCGGCGGATTCAGTCTCTCGGATTCCGCGAGACCATAGAAGATGAGGACACTTCGGGACCTTTGTCGCGAAAAGCACACGAAGGTCTAGGTCAGAGACTTTTTCATCCTCGGTTCGGAGGGTGCGCCCGGCCCGGCGTACTCACCACCCGTGACCCCGCACCCGAACAACAGGACCCCCATTGGCCCTCCGTCCCATATCCGAAGTACCGCTGCCCGATCCGACGACCATCGAACAGGTCCGTCTATCGTGCGCCGATATCCCCGAGGGGTCGACCCGCCTATCGAGGGCCTTCTACGACCACCTCTTCGCCATGGTCCCCGAGGTGCGGGTGATGTTCTCCACCGACCTCAAACCGCAGCAGCAACGCATGGCCGACGCCCTACTGTCCGTGGTCCACCACCTGGACACCCCCGAGGAACTCGCGGGATACCTGCGGAACCTGGGGCTGCAACACCACCGCGAGCTGGGCGTGCGACCCGAGCACTACCCCCACGTGGGACGTGCCCTGATCCGCGCCGTCAGCGAGGTCTCGCCCACCTGGTCCTCCTCGATGAGCTCGTCATGGGTGCTGGTCTACCAGTGGATCACCGCGCACATGATGGCCGGGGCCGAGAGCGCCATGTCCCACTCCGCGTCCCACAGGGCACGCTGACGGCATCGGACGTCACACCCGCGCGTCGCCGTCCCCGTACACCGCACACCGTCGAAGGTCCTCGTTGATGACACAGAGCAGTAGCAACCACGTGCCCGGATCCGAGGGGGAACACTACGTACAGGCGGTCATGGGAAGCACCGAACGCGCCGAACGCTTCTACCGCGACCAGATGCTGGACCACCTCAACCCGATGATGAGGGAGTTCATCGCCCGCCAGGAGATGCTGTTCATCGCGACGGCCGACGCCCGTGGTGAGTGCGACTCCAGTTTCCGGGCCGGGCCACCCGGTTTCGTGCACGTCATCGACGAGTGGACCCTGGTCTATCCGGAGTATCGCGGCAACGGTGTGTTCGCCAGCGCGGGCAACGTGATCGAGAACCCGCACATCGGGCTGATGTTCATGGACTTCCAACGCGACCGGATCGGCCTGCACGTCAACGGCCGCGTGAAGATCATGGAGGACGAGCGTCTGCGACCCCACGTCCCGAACCTGCCCCTACCGCAGACCCCGGGCCAACGGGCGCAGATGTGGATGATGGTGCAGGTCGAGGAGGCCTACATCCATTGCCGTAAGCACATCCCCCACCTGCGCAAGGTCGGCGCCGACGAGTCCTGGGGCACGGACGACACGCTGCGCAAGGGCGGTGACTTCTTCGCCGCCAAGGAGGAACGTGAGACCCGCCTGCGCGCACCCTCCGGGGTCGGCCACCCGTAGGCGCTCACCGGGTGCCCCCTTAGGGGGTACACCCGGTGACCACTACTTCTTGTCGGCGGCCTTGACCGCCTCGATCGCCTTCATGATGCGTTTGTCCGAGACCGGGTAGGCGGTCCGCAGCTCCTGGGCGAACAGGCTGACCCGGTACTCCTCCAGCATCCAGCGCAGTTCGACCACGTCCGGGTCGTCTGCGCGGCCGGCCTTGAGCACACCCCGGATCCGCCGCACGGCCTGGCGCATCTGTTCGACCTTGGACATGTTGACCTGGTCGCGGCGCGGGTTCTCGGGCAGCTTGTTCAGCCGGTACTCGATACCGCGCAGGTACCGGTGCACGTCGTCCAGACGGGACAGGCCGGCGTTGGTGAGGAAGCCATCGCCCACCAGGTCGCCCAGCTGACCCTGGACGTCGTTGAGCGAGGGCAGCACGGCCAGGGACGTGGAGCCCTTGACCTTCTTGGACACCTTGCGCCACAGCACGAGGACACGGGCGGCCTTGTCCAGGACCTCGGCGAGGGTGTCACCCAGGTCGGCGCGCACGCGATCGCGCAGCTTCGCGAAGTCGTCGCCGTTCCACACCGGGCCGCCCTCGCGGACCAGCAGGTGGTCGACGGCGGCGGACTCGGCGTCGGCGAGGATCTTCTTGATCGAACCGTGTGGGTTGTCGGCCAGGGCGAGCTTGTCCGGGTTGTTCAGGCCCTTGCTCACCGCCGTCGCCGGGGACGGGATCGTCAGCAACAGGAGCCGGCGCACACCCGCGCGCATGGCGGAGCGCTGTTCGGCGTCGGTGTCGAAGATGCGGATGGCGACGCTGTCGCCCTCGTCCACCAGCGCCGGGTAGCCCTTCACCTTGGGGCCCAGCGCCTTGCGTTCCAGGGTCTGCTCCAGCGGGCCGAAGTCCCAGGAGGTGATGCCCTTCTTCTCCACGCCCTTGGCCTCGGTGGCGATCGCCTCGCGCAGCCGCGGCTTGAGCTTGGCGCGCAACTGTTCGAGGTCCTTGGACTCGGCCAGTGTGCGCTTGCGGTCGTCCACGGCACGGAAGGTGATGCGCAGGTGGTCGGGGACCCGATCGAGCTGGAAGTCCTCGGGCCGGACGCGTTCGCCGTAGGCCATGACGGTGAGCTCCGCGGCCAGGGCCTCGGTGAGCGAACCCTCATAGGGGTTCAGGGCGCCGCGGGCCCGGGCCGCGTTGTCGGGCACCGGCACGAAGTGGCGACGCAGCGGTTTGGGCAGCGAACGGATCAACGCCGTGACGAGCTCGTCGCGCAGTCCGGGGATCTGCCAGTCGAACCCGTTGTTCTCCACCTGGTTGAGGAACTTGACGGGGATGTGCGCGGTGACGCCGTCGGAGTCGCTGCCCGGCTCGAACTGGTAGGTGAGCGGGAAGACGAAGGGCCCCTGACGCCAGATGTCGGGGTAGTCGTCCTCGCTGACCACGTCCACGCCGTCGTTGATGAGCTCATCGCGGGTGAAGTCGAGGAGCGTGGGTTCGGTGCGGCGGGCCTTCTTCCACCAGGAGTCGAAGTGGGCGGCCGACACGGCGGAGGAGTCCACGCGACGGTCGTAGAAGTCGAACAGGGTGTCGTCGTCCACGACGATGTCGCGGCGGCGGGCCCGGTGTTCGAGGTCCTCGACCTCGTCCAGGAGTTTGCGGTTGTCGTGGAAGAACTGGTGGCGGGTCTCCCAGTCGCCCTCGACCAGGGCGCGGCGGATGAACAGCTCCCGGGACATCTCCGGGTCGATCCGACCGTAGGACACCTTGCGCTGCACGACGATGGGCACCCCGTACAGGGTGACCCGCTCATAGGCCATGACGGCGCCGCGCTTGCGTTCCCAGTGCGGTTCGCTGTAGCTGCGCTTGACGATGTCGCCGGCCAGTTCCTCGGCCCACTCGGGTTCGATCCTGGCGACCATGCGACCCCACAGTTTGGAGGTCTCGACCAGTTCGGCGGCCATGACGAAGCGCGGTTGCTTCTTGAACAGGGCCGAACCGGGGAAGATCGCGAAGCGCGCCCCACGACCGCCCAGGTACTCGTGTTTGTCGGGGTCCTTGAGGCCCACGTGGGAGAGCAGACCGGACAACAGCGACATGTGGACGGCGCGGGTGTCGGCGGTCTCCTCGCGCAGCGGCGGCACCTCGATGTCCATCTGCCGCAGGACCTGCTTGAGCTGGCCGTGGATGTCCTGCCACTCGCGTACCCGCAGATAGTTGAGGAACTCCTCGCGGCACATCTTGCGGAACCGGTTGCCGGACAGTTCCCTCTGCTGCTCGCGCAGGTGGTTCCACAGGTTGAGGAAGGCCAGGAAGTCCGATTCCTTGTCGGCGAACCGGGCGTGCGCCTGCTGGGCCTGTTGCTGTTTCTCCGTGGGGCGTTCGCGCGGGTCCTGGATGGACAGCGCGGAGGTGATCACCATGACCTCGGGCAGGCAGTCGCGTTCCTGGGCCTCCAGGACCATGCGCCCCAGGCGGGGGTCGATGGGCAGCTGGGCCAGGCGGCGGCCGGTCGGGGTCAGGCGACGCCGGCTCTCCTTGGCGTCCTTGGGCTCGGGGTGCAGGGCGCCCAGCTCGGTGAGGAGGTTGACGCCGTCCTTGATCTGGCGGTGGTCGGGGCCGTCCACGAACGGGAACGCGGCGACGTCGCCCAGTCCCAGGGCGGCCATCTGCAGGATGACCGAGGCCAGGTTGGTGCGCAGGATCTCGGGGTCGGTGTACTCGGGGCGGGACAGGAAGTCCTCTTCGGAGTACAGCCGGATACAGATGCCCTCCGAGACACGGCCACAACGACCCTTGCGCTGGTTGGCGGAGGCCTGCGAGACCGCCTCGATGGGCAGGCGTTGCACCTTGGTGCGGTGCGAGTAGCGGGAGATGCGGGCGGTGCCGGGGTCGATCACGTACTTGATGCCGGGCACCGTCAGGGACGTCTCGGCGACGTTGGTGGCGAGCACGATGCGGCGGCCACCATGCCGGGACCACACACGTTTCTGTTCGGCCACCGACAGGCGGGCGTAGAGCGGAAGGACCTCGGTGCCGCGGAGTTTCTTCTTCTCCAGGGCCTCGGCGGTGTCGCGGATCTCGCGTTCGCCGCTGAGGAAGACGAGGACGTCGCCGGGGTCCTCGCGGGAGAGCTCGTCGACGGCCTCCAGGATGGCCTGGGTCTGGTCCTTGTCGGTGCCCCCGCCCGGGTTCTTCTCCTCCGGGTCGAGGATCTCGTCGGTGATGGGCCGGTAGCGCACCTCCACCGGGTAGGTGCGTCCGGACACCTCGATGATGGGGGCGTCGTCGAAGTGACGGGAGAAACGCTCGGGGTCGATGGTGGCCGAGGTGATGATGACCTTCAGGTCGGGCCGCTTGGGCAGCAGCTGCCTGAGGTATCCGAGCAGGAAGTCGACGTTGAGGCTGCGTTCGTGCGCCTCGTCGATGATGAGCGTGTCGTACTGGCGCAGCATCCGGTCGTGCTGGATCTCGGCCAGCAGGATACCGTCGGTCATCAGCTTGACCAGGGTGTTGTCACCGGAGGAATCGGTGAAACGGACCTTGTAGCCGACCGTCTCCCCCAGGGGGGTGCCGATCTCGTCGGCGACGCGCTCGGCGACCGTGCGAGCGGCGAGCCGGCGCGGCTGGGTGTGGCCGATGGTGCCCATGACGCCGCGACCCAGCTCCATGCAGATCTTGGGCAGCTGGGTGGTCTTACCCGAACCCGTCTCACCGGCGACGATGACGACCTGGTTGTCGCGGATGGCCGCGGAGATGTCGTCGCGCTTGGCGCTGACCGGGAGTTCTTCGGGATAGGAGAGTTCGGGGACGGCCTCACGGCGCAGTTCCACGCGCGTCTCGGCGCGTTCGACGTCCTTGACGACCTGGTCGCGCACCGAGGCGCGGCGACGCTCGTCACCGATCTTGGCGAGGCCGTCGATGCGGCGGCGGAGCCGATGGCGGTCGGCGGGCATGAGGCCGCGCAACCGGGCGCGGAGCGGATCCGCGTCGGAGGAGGGCTTGCGCGCGTGCGCGGGCGTGGTGGTGCTCATCAGTACTCAAGGTTAGAAGGGCCCGCAACCGGTTTTACCGGGCGTGGCCGGCCGGGTCGGTGCGGGGTGCGGGCGGCTGCCGGGTCGGGGTCCCGGGCGCACCACACTCGCCAACGCCCCGACGAGACGGATTGTTCCGCCGCCGATCAGAGAGGACGAGTCAGCCATTGGTGGAGAATGCGATTCCACTGCCGAGGGTCGTTCAAGTGAGGGTCGTGAAATGTGTCCTCCATCTCTACGAGGCGGGTGGTGGGACGACGGTCGAGCAGACTCCGCTGCTGAGCGTCGCTGAACATGCCGAGGTCGCCGAAGACGGCGAGGGTCGGGACCTGCAGGTTCTCCCATTCGGACCATCGCGGTCGGCGGAGGCCGACCATGATCGCTTCCAGGACCGCGGGGTCGAAGCGGGGCACGAATCCCTCGGGGGTCTCCTCCAGATCGGCGACCCAGACCTCGGTGAGATCGTGGCGGCCGAGGTGGGCGCGGGCCGCGTCCCGGTCGGGGAACGGGGTGGGCCAGGAGGCGAAGTACGCGCCGATGCGGGGCGCGGTCTCGGGGCCGTCTCCCCCGGGGTGTCCCTCCAGCATGGTGAGCCGGTCCACGAGGTCGGGGCGGGCGCTCGCGGTCAGCATCGCGGTGTGGGCGCCCATGGATTGGCCCACCAGGTGCACGGGCCCCTCGGCGAGTTCCTCGATGACGGTGACGATGTCCGCGACGAACGCTTCCCGGGAGGTGTCCTCGGGCAGGCGGGTGCTACGGCCGTGGCCGCGTTGATCCACCATGAGGACCCGGAAGTCAGGTGCGAGGGCGTGAGCGGTCGGGAGGAACTCTCGGGCGTTGCCGGCCAGGCCGTGGAGCAGCACGACCGGTGGTCCCTCGGTACCGGTGTCCAGGACGTGGAGGGTAACGCGGTCGCGGTGGATCCACCGCGACCGCGTCGACGAAGAGATCACTCGGCGATGCTCCGGTCCACCGCTTCGGCGGTCCGGGGGGCGTGTTCCTCCATCATGGTGAAGTGGTCCCCCGGCACCTCGAACCGGTCGTGCGCGGTGGGCCAACTCCAGTCCAGGCCGAGTTTGGCGCCGCCGGCGGTGACCACCGCTTCGATCGGACGCACCTGCACCGTCGGGCCCCGCCACGACGAGGGCCGCCACGAGGAGAACAGGTCGAGGTAGGCGCCCATCGCGGTCAGTCGGGCGGTGTCCATCAGCTCGAACTCGTTGGCGCGCTCGGTGACGAACTCCGTCACCATGGGCAGGAGTTCGTCGTCGCCGGGCACCACCGTGTCGAGTAGGACGGCCTTCGCGGGCGGGGTCCCCCTGGCGGCGAGTTCCTCGGCGACGGCGTGTGCCGTCCAACCACCCGAGGAACGACCGACCAGGACGAACGGACGACCGGCGGCCACGGCGAGCGCCTGGTCGGCCTGGGAGCGCACGAAGGTGTCCAGGTCCGCGGGTAGTTCCTCGCCCTCCAGGTACCCCGGAGCGGAGAGCACGTGGACTCCACGGCGTCCCTGCCACCGGCCGGCGAATCGGGCGAACTCGTGCGGGCCGGAGGTCATGACCAGGGACGGGTGGCAGATCAGGACGGGTTCCTCGGGTCCCGTGGCCAGGGTGGTGGCGGCAGAGGGTGAGGCCCCGGTGAAGACCGCGCGTGTGCGCGAGGCGGCCAGGGCCAGGTCGACGGCCTCCTTGGGGCGGTTCGCGACGCAGGCGTCCAGGAAGAGTCCGACCAGGCTGTCGGGGGTCCCCCCGGTCGTGCCCGTTCCCGGGGTGGACCCGCCCATCTCCCGGTCGAGGTGCTCGGCCAGGGCCACCGGGGTGGAGTGCTGGAACACCAGGGTGGCGGGCAGGCGCAGATCGGTGAGCGCCTGGAGGTGGTTGCGCAGCTCCACGGCGGTCAGCGAGTCGAACCCGGACTCGGGGAACTCCTGGTGGGCGCCGTACTCCGCGTAGCCCAGGATCTCGGCCGCACGTTCACGGACCAGTCGGGTGATCAGCCCCCTGCGCTCGGCCCCGGACGGCACGGAGATCACCCGGTCGGTGTCGCCGGCCGCGCGTTCGGGGGCGCGCACCAGCCCGCGCATCAGCGCCGGCACGGACCCTTGGGTGACCGCTCGGGTGCGCAGGCCCACCAGGTCGATCGGTGAGGGCACGAGTTCGGCGCGGCCGGCGGCCATGGCCGCGTCCAACAGCGCGCACCCCTCGTCGTCGCCGATCCCCTGGACGCCCCAGGTGCGGGCCATCCGGTTCGCGGAAACGTCGTCCATCTCGGCGAACTCGCGGGTCTCCACCAGCCAGCGCCCCCAGGCCAGCGACTGGGCCGGCAGTCCCTGTTCCCGACGGTGCCGGGCGAGTGCGTCCAGGTAGGCGTTGGCGGCCGAGTAGGCGGCCTGACCGGCGCTACCGAAGACCCCCGCCGCCGAGGAGAACAGGACGAACGCGTCCAGGTCGAGGTGGGCGGTGAGACGGTGCAGGTTCCACGCGCCGACGGCCTTGGGAGCCATCACCTTGTCCAGGCGTGCGGTGGTCAGCCCGGTGAAGGTGGAGTCGTCGATCAGGCCGGCCGAGTGCACGACCGCCGAGACCGGAACCTCGGTGAGGAGGTCCCGCAGACGGTCGGTGTCGGTGACGTCGCACGCCTCGATCCGGACGCGGGCCCCGAGCTCGGTGAGTTCGGCGACGAGTTCGGTCGCGCCGGGGGCGCGGGGCCCCTGGCGACCGATGAGGAGGAGGTCCTCCACGCCATGCCGGACGACCAGGTGGCGGGCGACCAGGCTGCCCAGGCGGCCGGTGGCCCCGGTGATCAGGACCGTTCCACCGGGGCGCAAGCGAGTGGACAGCTCCAGTACGGCCTTGCCGACGTTGTGGCCGCGCTGCATGATCTGGAACGCCTCGGGCGCCTCCTCGATCGGGTACCGACTGAGGGGGCCACGGGGCAGGGTGCCGTCCGCGAGGAGCGGCAGGAGTGCGGCGAAGGCGCGCCGGATCGGCTCCGGCCCCGATTCCAGGACGTTGAAGGCCCGGTAGGTGACGCCTTCGGGGACGTCGCCCGTTCCGAGCAGTTCGTTACGGCCCAGTTCCATGAACCGGCCGCCCTCGCCGAGTAGCCGCAGGGACGCTGTGATCGCGTCCCCGGTGAGGGAGTTGAGGACCACGTCCACGGTGCCGGCGCTCGCGCGGAAGCACTCCTCGAACCCGAGTTCACGCGAGTGCGCGATCTCGTCCTCGCCCAGACCGGACCCTCGGAGCAGGTCCCATTTCTCGGGGCTTGCCGTGGCGAGCACGCGGGCACCGAGGTGCCGGGCCAGGCCGAGTGCCGCCTGACCCACCCCGCCCGCGGCGGAGTGGATGAGGACGGTCTCACCGGCGCGCAGGCCGGCCTCCTCCACCAGGGCGAGGTAGGCGGTGAGGTAGACGGCGGGGATGGCGGCCGCCTCCGCGTGGTCCCACCCTTGGGGGACCTTGGCCAGGTACCGGTGGTCGGCCACCGCGACCGGGCCGAAGGCGCCGGGGAAGAGCCCCATCACCCGATCGCCCGGCTTCAGGCCTTCGGTGGCCTCTCCGACCTCCAGCACCACGCCGGAGCCCTCGTTGCCGATGTCGCCCGGTTCGGGGTACATGCCCACGGTCATCAGGACGTCGCGGAAGTTCAGCCCCGCGGCGCGGACGGCGACACGCACCTCATGGGGTGCGAGCGGGCGTTGGGCCACGGGCACGTAGGTAAGTCCGTCGAGGATGCCGTGACCGTCGGTGTCCAGACGCCAGCCCGGGCCGCGGGCGGGCGGAACGGTACCGATGTCGGCCTCGGAGCGGGTGCGGGCCAGGCGCGGGGCGTGGAGCCGACCGCCCCTGGCGGCCACTCGCGGTTCCGCCGTGCGCAGCGCGGCGGCGACCAGTTCCGGGTCGGCGTGGTCGGCGTCCAGCAGCAGGAAGCGGCCGGGGTTCTCGGTCTCGGCGGAGGCGATGAGTCCCCACAGCGCCGCGGCGGACGGGTCGACGGGCAGGTCGGTGTCCCCCGGCAGGCTCACGGCTCCCCGGGTGAGCACCACGAAACGGGTGGCGGCGTAGCGGTCGGCCTCCACCCGGTCGCGGATCGGGCCCAGTACGGCGGACAACCGTTCGAGGGCGTGTTCGGGGTCGGCGCCCGCGGGTCCCTCGGGCGCGAGCACGATCACGGCGGGCGCCTCGTCGCCCTCCTGGGGACGACGATCGATCCCGGGCACGGTGCCCACCGCGGCCCAGGTCGTCGGGTCGGGCACGGCGCCCTCGCCCGGTTCTGTGAGTTCCTCCCACTCCTGGTGGAAGAGCGCGTCCTGGTCCGCTCCGGTCATCGGTGCGGCCTCCCGGACGGAGAGGGCGGCGATGCTCAGGACGGGCGCGTCCTCGGGGTCGGTGAGCAGGACCTCGTAGGTGTCGTCCCCGGTCCGGGTGAGCCGCACCCGGACCCGTTCGGGGGTGTCGGACCGATGCAGTCGTACCCCGCTCCAGCCGAAGGGCATCAGCAGTCGGGGCGCCTCGTCGGTGTCCGTCTCACGCAGGAGCAGGGACTGGAGTCCGGCGTCGAGCAGGACCGGGTGCGGGCCGGTCATCGCCTCGGCGTCAGTGGGCAGGGTGTCCGGTCCGGCCTCGGCCCAGGTGCGGGTTCCGTCGGCGCGGACCGCGCGCAGGCCCTGGAAGGCGGGACCGTACTCGATGCCGCGGGCCTCGAACAGGGCATAGGTGTCGGCCATCGCGAGTTCGGTGGTGCCGGGGGCGAACGGCACGGGGGCCGGCGCGGGGGTCCGTGCGGCCGGGACCAGCCGTCCCTCGGCGTGCTCGGTCCAGTGTTCTCCGTCGGGGGAGGACGAGAGCAGCCGGAAGTCGCGCGCCCCGCGCAGGTCGGGGGCCTCCACGATGACCTGGAAGGGCGTCCCGGGACCGTCGGGGTCGATCTCCAGTGGTGCGCTCAGGGTCAGCTCGGCGATCTCGGGACGGTCGCAGACCCGTCCGACGGTCAGGAGCAGTTCCAACGTGGCGGTTCCGGGCAGGATCACCCGACCGGACACCGCGTGTTCGGTCAGCCAGGGCGCCCGCGCGGTGTCGAGTCGGCCGGTGAAGAGAGTCTGTCCGCTCGCACCGATCGGCGTCCAGGCGCCGATCAGCGGGTGGTCGGCGGGGGTGAGGCCGACCGATGAGGGATCACCGGCGAGCTCGGGCTCCTCCAGCCAGTATCGGCGTCGTTGGAAGGGGTAGGTCGGCAGTTCGACGTCGTTCGCGCCGGCGCCCAGGACCCGTTCCCAGTCGACGGTGATTCCTTGGCAGTGCGCCTCGGCCAGCGCCGTGAGGAAGCGGTCGCCGGTGTCCTCGTCCCGGCGCAGGGTGTGCACCACGGGGCGGTCGGCGACACCGGCGGCCTCCAGGGTCCGCCGCAACGGCATCGACAACACCGGGTGCGCTCCGACCTCGACGAACGCGTGCCCGGCGGTGGCCAGTCGACGGATCACCGGTTCGAGGAGCACCCCGTGGCGCAGGTTCCGGTACCAGTGGTCGGCGTCGAGCGTGCTCCCGTCCACGGGCTCCGTCGGCGGCTCGTCCCCCGGTCGCCAGGTGGGCGAGGGGGCCACGGTGGAGTGGAACGGTACGGTGCCCGGGCGGGGGCGCAGGTCGACCAGACCGGCCCGGAACTCCTCCTCGACCCGGTCCATGAGGAAGCAGTGCGAGGTGTAGTCGACCGGGATCCTTCGCACGAAGGTCCCGTCCCTCTCACGGGCCGCCACGAACACGTCGATGACCTCGGCGGCACCGGCGACCGTGCTGGTATCCGGTCCGTTGGCGCCCGCGAGGACGATCCGGTCACCTTGGCCTTCGATCAGACCGGCGACCTCGGCCGCGCCGAGCCCGACCACGGCGATGCCGCCCTCCCCCGCGACCTTGCCCAGCACACGGCTGCGGGTGACCACCACCCGCGCACCGTCCTCCAGGGAGAGGATCCCGGCCACACAGGCGGCGGCCACCTCTCCTTGGGATTGACCGACCACGGCGGAGGGTTCGACCCCCGCGGCGCGCCACAGCCGGGCCAGGGACACCAGGACCGCCCAGAGGGCCGGTTGCACGACGTCCGCCGGCGCGTCCTGCCCCATGAAGGGCGGAGCGTGGGGTTCCTGTCGCAGGACCGCCGACAGCGACCAGTCCACGAGAGGGGCCAGGGCCCGTTCGCACTCGGCCACGGACTCGGCGAAGACCGGGGAGTGCGCCATGAGGCCCTTGGCCATGCCCGCCCACTGACCGCCTTGACCGGGGAAGACGAAGACCGGCTTCTCCGAGCGTCCGGGCCGGTGGACCTCACCGGTGACCAGACCTTCGGTGTCCTCGCCTCGCGCCAGGGACCGCAGCCGGTCGGTGAGGACCTCGGTGTCGGCGCCGACAACGGCCGCGCGCCGGGCGAAACGGCCGCGGGTGGTGGCCAGCGAGCGGGCGACGTCGCCGGCGGAGGGGGCACCACCGGGGTGGTCGGTCAGCCGATCGGCGAGACGGTCGGCCTGGGCCGTGAGCGCGGCCCGGTCGCGGGCGGACAGCGACCAGACGGTGCGCCCCTCGACCAGTGGCCCGGCGGTTTCCGGGGCCTGCGAGGCCTCGGCGGCGGGTTCGGGGGCCTCCTCCAGCACGAGGTGGACGTTGGTCCCGCTGATGCCGAAGGAGGACACACCCGCGCGGCGCGGTCGTTCGCCGCGCGGCCAGTCCCGCGCCTCGGACAACGGCCGCACACCGCCCGATTCCCAGTCGACCAGGGTCGAGGGGCGATCGGCGTGCAGCGTCCTGGGAAGTCGTTCGTGACCCAGGGCCAGCACCATCTTGATGATCCCGACTGCGCCGGCCGCCGCCTGGGTGTGGCCCAGGTTCGACTTGACCGACCCCAGCCAGAGGGGATCCCCGCCCGACCTACCGCCGAACACGTCCAAGAGGGCGTCGGCCTCGATCGGGTCACCGAGTTCGGTGCCGGTTCCGTGCGCCTCCACGGCGTCGATGTCGTCGGGGGTCAGCCCGGCGTCGGTCAGCGCCGCCCGGAGCACCCGGGTCTGCGCGGGGCCGTTGGGGGCGGTCAGTCCGCTGGAGGCGCCATCCTGGTTGACCGCGCCGCCCCGAACCACCGCCAGGACGCGGTGGCCGTTGCGTTCGGCGTCGGAGAGCCGCTCCAGGACCAGGGCCGCGGCGCCCTCACCGAACCCGGTGCCGTCCGCCCCGGCACCGAAGGCCTTGCAGCGACCGTCCTGGGAGAGCACGCCCTGTTTGGCGGACTCCGCGAAGAGCGAGGGACTCGACATCACGGTGGCGCCGCCCGCCAGCGCCAGTGAGCACTCGCCCTGGCGCAGGGACCGCACGGCGAGTTGGACGGCCGTCAGGGAGGAGGAGCACGCGGTGTCGACGGTCAGCGCGGGGCCCCGCAACCCCAGGGTGTAGGCGATCCTCCCCGAGGCCACGCTGGCGGCGACGCCGGTCATCAGGTAGCCCACGGCCCCTTCAGGCATGGGCACCCTGCCGGAGGTGGTGGTGCGGGCGTAGTCGGTCGTGCTGATCCCGGTGAAGACCCCGGTGGACGTCTCGGCCAGGGCCGCGGGGTCGATCCCGGCGCGTTCGAGGGACTCCCAGGTGACCTCCAGCATGAGCCGCTGTTGGGGATCCATCGCCTCGGCCTCGCGCGGGGAGATCCCGAAGAACCCGGCGTCGAACCCGGCCACGTCGTCGAGGAACCCGCCGCCCGCGGACATGCCCGGGCGGCCTCGCATGTCCTCGACGTCCCATCCCCGGTCCTCGGGCAGGTCGCCGATGGCGTCGGCCCCCTGTGCCAACAGGTTCCAGAGTCCTTCCGGGCCGTCCACCCCTCCGGGCAGACGGCAGCCCATGCCCACGATCGCGATGGGCTCGCTGTCGCGTTCACGCAACCGCGCGAGTTCGGCGCGGGTGCGTCGCAGATCGGTGGTGACCCGTTTGAGGTAGTCGAGAACCTGTGCGTCGTCGGTCATGGGCGTGCCTCACCGCTTCACTTCGCGGCACCGCGCACGGTGCCGAGGTCTTGGCTGTGGTCGTTCGGTTCTTGGTCCTCGGCGTCGGCCGGGATCAGTCGCCCAGGGTCTCGTCGATGAGCGCGAAGAGCTCTTCCTTGGAGGCCGTGGCCAGGTCGGAGCCCTCGGGTCCGGACTCCGGCCGGTTCGACGCCCCCGGATCCAGTCGGCCCAACAGGGCTCGGAGTCGCTCGGCGACCAGGGCTCCCCGTTCGCCCTCGTACTCGTCGAGGGCGGCGGTGAGACCGTCGAGACGTTCCAGGACGATCTGTTCCGCGCTGCCGAACACGCGTTCCTCGACGTGCCGGGCCAGCGCCTCACAGGTGGGGTGGTCGAAGGCGACGGCGGAGGGCAGGCGGACTCCGGTGAGCGCGGAGAGCCGGTTGCGCAGTTCCACCGCCGTGACCGAGTCCATCCCGAGGTCCTTCAGGCCCCGGTCGGACGGGACGTCGTCCGCCGACCGGTACCCGAGGATGGCCGCCACGTGTTCGCACACGTGCTCGGTGAGCGCGCGGACCCGTTCGCCGCGCCCCGCTCCGGAGAGTCGGTCCCGCAGGGTCGCTCCCTCCGTGGGCGGGGTGGTGGACGCGGTGGTCCCCATGACCCCGGCCGGGTGGAGGTCGCCGATCAGTGGGCTGGGCCGGTTGGCGGTGAAGGCCACCCGGAAGCGCGGCCAGTCGACGTCGGCGACGGCCAACGCCGTCTGGTCGTGGTCCAGGGCGCGCCGCAACCCCTCCAGCGCCGGTTCCGGTTTCATGGTCGGCAGGCCGTGTCGGCGCAACAGCCCGGCCACGGCCTCGCGACCGGCCATCCCCGCACCCTCCCAGGCACCCCACGCGATCGACGTGGCGGGTAGTCCCAGGGAGCGGCGGTAGTGGGCGAAGGATTCACAGAAGACGTTGCCGGGGGCGTAGTTGCCCTGGCCGGTCACACCGAACACGGCGCCCACCGACGAGAACA
This sequence comes from Nocardiopsis sp. NPDC006832, assembly GCF_040635885.1. Lineage (NCBI taxonomy): Bacteria > Bacillati > Actinomycetota > Actinomycetes > Streptosporangiales > Nocardiopsidaceae > Nocardiopsis > Nocardiopsis sp. NPDC006832. The sequence continues at coordinate 110,263 of NZ_JBEYLC010000003.1, forward strand.
ACACGAACGCCGAAAGGTCCAGCCCTCTGGTGAGCGCGTGCAGATGCACGGCTCCGTCCGCCTTGGCCCGCAGGACCCGGGCGATGTCGACCGGGTCGAGGTCGGCCACGGCGCCGTCGTCCAACTCGGCGGCGGTGTGGAACACGGCCGTGAGCGGGAGGTCCTCGGGAACATCGGCGAGGGCTTGGGCGAGTTCGGCGCGATCCCCGACGTCGCAGGCCACGAGCGTGACCCGGGCCCCGGCCGCACGGAGGTCGGCCGTCAGTTCCTCGGCCCCGGGGGCCCGGGGTCCGCGGCGGCTGAGCAGGAGGAGGTGCTCGGCCCCCAGTTCGGCGAGCCGGCGCGCGGTGTGCGCCCCGAGCCCTCCGGTGCCGCCGGTGACCAGAACCGTGCCCGACGGCTTCCAGTCCCGGACCCCGTCCCCTCCGAGCGGTGCTCTGGCGAGTCGTCGCGCCAGCACGGCGGGTCCGCGCACCGCGAGTTGGTCCTCACCCGCCGCGACCCGGCCGGTCAGGATCGCGGCCAGGACGGTTCCGCTCTCCGGGTCGTCGGGGTCGGGGAGGTCGACCAGACCGCCCCAATGGTCGGTGTGCTCCTGGGCCGCGACACGGCCCAGGCCCCACAGCAGCGCGGCGGCGGGATCGTTCACGCCGGTTCCGCTGTCGACCGCGCCACTGGTCAGGCACCACAGCGGGGCGTCGATCCCCGTGTCGAGCATGGCCTGGAGGGTGAGAAGGGCGTCCTTGTGGGCGGGGTCGGTGGACGGGGGCCGGACCTCGTCGGGGGCGGTGTCCAGGGCGGTGGTCAGCAGGACGCCGGCGATGTTCCCCGCCCCGTCCCGGGCGGTGTCGAGCAGTGCGGACACCGAATCCCGCCCGGCGTCGTGGGGGAGGTCGACGACGCGGATGCCGTGACCGTCCGCCTCCAGGGCCGCGACGCAGCCCTGGATCGCCGGCCCGCTCCGGGAGCCGACCAACAGCCAGGTGCCCCGGTCGGTGGCCGTGGCCGATGGGTTCGCCGAAGCGATGGCGGGCACCGGAACGGTCACCCACTCCTCGCGGTAGGTCCAGCCGCCGGCGGGACCGCCCTCGACGTCGCCGACGGCGTTCTCGAAGGAGCGCCCCTCGGCCCGCGTCTCCGGTCCCGGCCGCCAATACCGCTGTCTTTGGAAGGCGTAGGTGGGCAGGTCCACCGGGACGGCGTCCACATCGAACAGTGGGGACCAGTCGAGGTCGACCCCGTGGCCGTGGGCCTGTCCCAGGGCCGTCAGGAAGCGGACCGGGCCACCCTCGTCACGGCGCAGGGTTCCCAGCGCGACCGTGTCGTCGGCCCCGACGACCTCCGCTGTCTCCTGAACGGCCGGGGTGAGCACCGGGTGCGGTCCGACCTCGACGAACACGTCGTGTCCGGCGGTGATCAGGGCCTCGGTGGCCTCGGCGAAACGCACGGGTTCGCGCAGGCCCTGGAACCAGTGGGCGGCGTCCAACGGTCGTCCGTCCAGGAGTTCACCGGTCAGGGTGGAGTACAGGGGGATCTGCGGTCTGGTCGGAACGATCCCGGACAGTTCACCCTGGATCCGATCCCGCAGGACGTCCACGAACGGTGTGTGCGACGCGTAGTCGACGGCGATCATCCGGGCCCGGACGCCTTCGGCCTCACACCCCTGGACCACCTGGGCCACCGCGTCGGGTTCACCGGCGATGACGGTGCTCGAAGGACTGTTGACCGTGGCCACGTGGACCCGCCCCGCCCAGGGGCCGAGGCGGTCGAGCACGGCCTTGGCGGGGCTCGCCACCGAGGCCATCGCCCCGGTGCCGGCGAGTTCGAGCACGGCCCGGCTGCGCAGGGACACCACCTTCGCGGCGTCCTCCAGGCCGAGGGCACCCGCGATGTGCGCGGCGGCGACCTCCCCCTGTGAGTGGCCCACCACGGCGGCCGGGACCAGGCCGTGCGCCATCCACAGGCGGGCCAGGGAGACCATGACCGCCCACAGCGCGGGCTGCACCACGTCCACGCGGTCCAGTGCGGGTGCGCCCCGCACGCCTCGAAGGACGTCGGTGAGCCGCCAACCGACGTGGGGTTCCAGCGCCCGTTCACAGGCGTCGACGTGCCGGGCGAACTCGGCGGAGGCGTCCAGAAGCTCGACGGCCATGCCTTCCCACTGGCCGCCCTGGCCGGGGAAGACCAGTACGGGGCGGCGGTCCGGGCGGGCCCGGCCGGTGGCCACGGTGGCCCCCGGCGTTCCCGCCTCCAGGGAGGTCAGCGCGGTCAGGAGTTCGTCACGGTCGCGTCCCACGACCACGGCCCGGTGTTCGAGGGCCGAGCGCGTGGTGGCCAGGGCGTGCCCGACATCGGACGGAAGGAGGTCGGGGTGGTCCTGGACGTGTTCGCGCAGGCGCGCGGCCTGGGCGGTGAGCGCCTCGGGGGTGCGTGCGGACAGGGGCCATGCGGCGGCCCCCGCCACCGAGACCGGCCGCGCGGGGACGTCCCGTGGGTCGGCGTCCGGAGCCTGTTCCAGGATCAGGTGGGCGTTGGTCCCGCTCATCCCGAACGAGGAGACCGCCGCCCTGCGCGGCCGGCCGGTGTCCGCCCAGGGACGGGTCTCCTGGAGCAGCCGGACACCTCCGTCCCAGTCCACGTAGGTGCTGGGTTCGTCCGCGTGCAGGGTGGGCGGCATGATCCCGTGCCGCAGGGCCTCTACGGTCTTGACGACCCCGGCCACCCCGGCGGCGGCCTGCGGGTGCCCGATGTTGGACTTGAGCGAACCCAACCAGAGCGGATGGTCCTCGGAACGTCCCCGGCCGTAGGCGTCGATCAACGCCTGAGCCTCGATGGGGTCGCCCAGGGTGGTCCCGGTGCCGTGGGCCTCCACCAGGTCGACGTCGGCGGGGGTCAGCCCGGCGTCGGCGAGCGCCCGGCCGATCACCCGGGTCTGGGAGGGGCCGTTGGGGGCGGTGAGCCCGTTGGAGGCCCCGTCCTGGTTGACCGCGCCGCCCCGAACGACCGCCAGGACGCGGTGACCGTTGCGTCGGGCGTCGGACAGGCGTTCCAGCACCACCATCCCCGCCCCCTCCGAGAAGGCGGCTCCGTCGGCGTCCCGACCGAAGGCCTTGGAGCGCCCGTCGGGGGCCACCCCGCGCAGGCGGGTGAACTCGGTGAGGGTTCCGGGGGTCGACATGACCGTGGCGCCACCGGCCAGGGCCAGTGAGCACTCGCCCCCACGAAGGGCGCGCACGGCCAGGAGCATGGAGACCAACGAGGAGGAACAGGCGGTGTCCACCGTCAGCGCGGGGCCGGTCAGTCCCAGGCAGTAGGAGATACGGCCGGAGGCGACGCTCGACGACACCCCCGTGAGGGTGACGCCGTCCGCCGTGCTCCGGTGCACCGGCGGCCCGTACTCCTGTTGGACGAGCCCGACGTAGACACCGGTCTCACTGCCGGCCAGGGAGGTCGGGGCGATCCCCGCCCGTTCGAGCGTCTCCCAGGCCAGTTCGAGCAGGAGGCGCTGTTGGGGTTCCATCGCCTCGGCCTCACGGGGCGAGATACCGAAGAAGGCCGGGTCGAAGTCGAAGACGTCCCGTAGGAAGGATCCCCGGTCCATGTCGACGAGTCGGCCGTTCTCCCCCTGGGCCAGGAGTCCCGTCAGGTCCCATCCACGGTCGTCGGGGAGGGGACCGACCGCCTCCCGTCCCTCGAAGACCATCTCCCACAACTGTTCGGGGGTGTCCACACCACCCGGCAGCCGGCATCCCGTTCCCACGATCGCGATCGGTTCGGGTTCACTCTCCAGCTCGGCGCGGAGCCGGGAGTTCTCCTTCATCGTGTTCCGGAGCGCCGCGACCAGGCGTTCGCTTTCGCTGCTCAACTCAAGCTCCTCGTCAAACGCTCGGGCCCCGCAGGGCGAGGTCCACCAGTTCGTCGACGCCCATCTCGTCGATGTCGTCCTCGTCGCCGGTCTCCGTACGAGGTGTGTCGGTCCGGTGTCGGCCCACGCGCTCGGTCGCGGCCTCGGGTTCCCGAGCCAGGAGACCGTCGAGCAACCGTGCCAGCGCCCGGGGGGTGGGGTGGTCGAAGACGGCGGTGGCCGGGATCCGCACCCCGATGGCGCTGCTGAGCCGGTTGCGCAGCTCCACGCTGGTCAGCGAGTCCGTGCCCTGTTCGGTGAAGGGGCGGTCGGGGTCCACCTTGGACGCCGAACCGGCCCGGTGTCCCAGGACCACGGCGGTGTGCGCGCGGACCTCCGCCAACAGGGCACGGGACCGCTCGTCCTCGTCCATGGCGGCGAAGCGCGCGGCCGGATCACCCGTGTCCCCCGCGCCACCGGTGGAACCGGAGGCGGTGGGTGTGGCGGGCAAGGCACGCTCCGCGCCGGGTTCGGGCAGGAGCCCTCGGAGCACACTGACTCCGGTGGCCGGGGTGAGCCACGCGGGGACCGCGTGGACCGGGTTCCGGGAGAGCACGGTGTCGAACAGGTCGAGCGCCGCGTCGGGCCGCATCGGCAACAGACCGCTCCGGCCGAGCACGTCCAGGTCGGACTCCTCCAGGTGGCCGGTCATACCACCGCCACCGGCCCACAGCCCCCACGACAGCGAGACGGCGGGAAGGCCGTCCCCGCGCCGCAGGTGTGCCAACGCGTCACAGAAGGAGTTGGCCGCCGCGTAGTTCGCCTGCCCGGGGTTGCCCAGGACACCCACCGCCGAGGAGAACAGGACGAAGGACGACAGGTCGTCGGTGAGTTCGTGCAGGTTCCACGCGGCGTCGACCTTGGGGCGAAGGACGGTGTGCAATTGCTCCGGGGTCAGGGAGGCGACGGTGGCGTCGTCGAGGGTTCCCGCGGCGTGGACCACCGCGCGCAGCGGACGGTCCTGCGGCACCGCCGCCAGGACACTCCGCAGTTCCTCGCGGTCGGCCGCGTCACAGGCGACGACCTCCACCTGGGCGCCGAACGCCTCCAGCTGGGCGGTCCGCTCCGCCTGTCCGGGGGTGTCCGCGCCGCGACGGCCGAGCAGCAACAGGTTCCGAACGCCGTAGGCGGTGACCAGGTGGTGCGCCAGACGGTGGCCGAGCCCGCCGGTGCCACCGGTGATCAGGGTCGTGCCCTCCTGGGGGAAGGGTGCGGGGATCTTGAGGACCACCTTGCCGACGGTCTCGCCGCGCTGGAGCGCGCGGAAGGCCTCCTGGACCTCTCCGACCTCGTACACGGTGGTGGGCAGGGGACGCAGGGCCCCCTCCTCGAACAGCTCCATCACCCGCACGAGCATCCGGCCGATCCGTTCGGGATCCACGTCCGGCAGGCTGAAGGCCTCGTAGGTACGGCCCGGATGGTCGGCGGCCACCTCGTCGACGTCACGGATGTCGGTCTTGCCCATCTCCACGAACCGGCCGCCCGGTCCCGCGCCGTCGCCGGGCGAGCGCAGGAGGCGCAGTGAGGCGTCCACGAACTCGCCGGAAAGTGAGTTGAGGACCACGTCGATGCCTCGGCCGTCGTTGGCTTCCCTCAACCGGCCCTCGAACTCCAGCGTGCGGGACGAGGCCAGCCGTTCCATCGGGAGGCCATAGGCGGCCAGTCCGGGCCACTTGTGCGGGCTGGCGGTGCCGAACACCTTGGCGCCCATGTGCTGGGCGAGTTGGACGGCGGCGGTACCCACTCCCCCGGCCGCCGCGTGCACGAGCACGCTCTCACCGGGGCGTACCGCGGCCAGGTCCACCAGGCCGTGGTAGGCGCTCAGGAAGGCCACCGGCACCGAGGCCGCCTGCTCGAAGGTCCAACCCTCGGGCATGCGGGCCAGACGTGCCCGGTCCGCCACGGCGAAGGGGCCGAAGGCACCATCGAACATCCCCGCCACCCGGTCACCGGGGGCCAGGTCCGTCACCTCGGAGCCCGTCTCCAGGACGATTCCCGCACCCTCGATGCCGATCCCGGTCTCGCCCTCGACCAGGCCCAGCGCGACCACGACGTCCCGGAAGTTGACGCCGGCGGCCCGAACGGAGACCCGGACCTCGCGCGGAGCCGGCGTGTCACGGGCCTCCGGTGCGGGCAGTGCTTCCACCGAATCCAGGGAACCGGGGTGTCGAGTGTCCATCCGCCACACCCGGGTGGAGGGCACCACCAGGTCCGTCGCCTCGGTCGAGGGCCTCCGCAGACGTGGGACCAGGACGGTGCCCGAACGCAGGGCGATCTGTGGTTCGTCGAGTTCGAGCGCCGCGGGCAGGACCGCGTGGGACTCCTCGGCACCGTCGGAGTCCAACAGCACCAAGCGGCCGGGATGTTCGCGCTGGGCCGCGCGGAACAGTCCCCAGACCGGACCGGCGGCGAGCCCGGGGAGCGGTTCCCCGGTTTCGACGGCGACCGCGCGCCAGGTGATCAGGGCCAGCCGAGAGTCGGCCGTACGCTCGTCCGCCAGCCACGCGCGGACCGATTCCAGGGCCGACTCCAGCCCCTGCCGTACCGCGTCGGGCAGGGTGTCGCCCTCGGCGTAGACCACGGAGGCGGGCAGCTCGGCGCAGACCAGCGCGGGCACCGGCGCCTCGGGATCCAGGTCCGCCAGGGCGGGAAGGGTACCGGTCTCCTCGACCCGGGGTTCCGGAGGTTCGACCCTCTCCCAGTGGAGCTCGTACAGTTCGGGAAGTTCGCCCGGTTCCGGTTCGGGCAGAGCGTCCCGGCCCAAGGGCCTCAGGGTCAGTTCATCGACGGACCAGAGCGTTTCGCCCCCGGCGTCGGTGGCCAGGAGCCGGTAGCGGTCCCCGCCCAACGGGGAGAGCCGTGCCCTCAGCGTGCGGGGCATCTCCCCTCCCTCGACGGCGCTCAGCCGAATGCCGCTCCAGGCGAAGGGCACCACGGGTCCGTGGTGGCCCTCTCCGCCGCCTCCCGGTAGCACCGCGTGGAGGACGGCGTCCATCAGGGCCGGGTGAAGCGCGTGGAACGTCTCGTCCGTGGCGACCCGCTCCGGCAGTTCGACCTCGACGAAGAGTTCGTCCGCGTATTCGCGCACCGACTTCAGTCCGCGGAACGCCGGACCGTATCCGTAACCCCGAACGCTCAGGTCGGCGTAGTCGACCGGGATCCGCTCGGTACCGGAGGTGGGCGGGACGGTCGAACCCGGTTCCGTGTTCTCGGGGGTGCCCGCGGGGGTCCGCACGCCGGCGACGGCACCGGAGGCGTAACGGATCCAGGGCTGGTCCATGGTCGCCCCACCTCGCGCGTACACGTTGACCTCACGGTGCCCTCGCCCGTCCTGGGCGGCGACGAGGACCTGTAGCTCCGCCGTCCCCTCACGCCCCAGTGTCAGGGGCGCCTCCAACACCAGGTCCGTGACGACGTCGGCACCGACGCGCGCTCCCGCTCGGGCGACCAGGTCCACGATCGCGGTGCCGGGCACCATCACCCGGCCCAGGACCCGGTGGTCGGCGGCCCAGGGCTGTCGGGCGACGGAGATCCGGCCGTGGAACACCGCTCCCCCGTCGGCCAGGGAGAGTCCGTCGTCCAGCAGCGGGGTCGCCACCTCCTCCGCACCGACCTCGGGCGCACTCGGCGAAAGCCAGTGGCGGGAACGCTGGAAGGGATCATCCGGCACGGTGACCGGGGCGACCTCGTCGGCCACCCCCTCCAACAGCACGTGCGCGTTGGTACCGCTGATCCCGAAGGAGGACACCGCGGCCCGCCGGGGCCGTCCGGTGTCGGGCCAAGGGGTCTCCTCGGACAGCAGACGCACACCACTGCCCCGCCACTCGACCCGGTCAGTGGGTTCGTCCACGTGCAGTGTCCGTGGCAGGCGACCGTGGCGCAGCGCCTCCACGGTCTTGATCACGCCCGCCACCCCCGCCGCGGCCTGGGCGTGGCCGATGTTGGACTTGAGGGAGCCGAGCAGCAGGTCGTGCTCCCGATCCCGGCCGTAGACCGACATCAGGGCACGGGCCTCGATCGGGTCGCCCAGCCGGGTCCCGGTGCCGTGCGCCTCGACCGCGTCGACCTCGCCGGGGGCGAGTCCGGCTGCGGACAGGGCCTGACGGATCACCCTCTCCTGGGCCTCCGGATTGGGGGCCGTCAGACCGTTGGAGGCCCCGTCGGAGTTCACGGCGCTGCCACGCAGCAAGGCCAACACGGGACGACCGTTGCGGCGCGCCTGCGAGGCCCGTTCGAGCAGGAGCATCCCCGCTCCCTCCGCCCACGCGGTGCCCTCGGCGCCCGCGCCGAAGGCACGGCAGCGTCCGTCCGCGGACAGGCCGCGCTGGGCGGAGAACTCCAGGAACATCCCGGGGGTGGCCATGACGGTCGCACCACCGGCCAGCGCCATGGAGCACTCGCCCCGGCGCAGGGCGGCGGCGGCCTGGTGCAGGGCCACCAGCGAACCGGAGCAGGCGGTGTCGATGGTCAACGCGGGGCCGTTGAGACCGAGCACGTAGGCGATACGTCCGGAGGCCACACTCAGCGTGCTTCCGGTCAGCCGGTACCCGCCGTCGGCGTCACCGGCCGGATCGGCCAGCCGCGCACCGTACTCACCGGGCATCGCCCCGACGAACACGCCCACCTGCCGGCCGCGCAGTTCCTCGGTGTCCAGGCCGGCCCGCTGGATCGCCTCCCAGGAGGTCTCCAACAGCAACCGCTGTTGGGGGTCCATGGCGTCGGCCTCACGAGGGCTGATGCCGAAGAAGTCGGCGTCGAAGAGGTCGGCGTCGTAGAGGAATCCGCCGTTGCGCGTGTAGGTGCGCCCGGGGGTGCCGGGTTCCGGGTCGTAGAGCGAGTCCAGGTCCCAGCCGCGGTTCTCGGGGAAGGCCCCGATGGCGTCGGTCCCCTCCTCCAGCAACCGCCACAACTGTTCCGGGGAGCTCACCCCGCCGGGCAGGCGACAGGCCATCGCGGTGATGGCGATCGGGTCGTCGTCGGCCGCTCCCACCGGCGTGGTCTCGGCGGGGGCCGCACGGCGCGGCGCGGCCTTCTCCCGCTCCCGGTCGGGCGGTTCCTGGCCCAGTTCCTCGGCGACGTGTCCCGCGAGCGCGGCCGGGGTGGGGAGTTCGAAGAGGACGGAGTCCTCCAGGCGGACACCGGTCTCGTCCTCGATGAGGTCGGCCAGTTCCAGCAGCATGATGGAGTCGAAGCCGAGGTCGCGGAAGGCCCGCCGTTCGTCCGCGGGGTCCAGTTCGTCCAGTTCCAACACCTGGGCGCTCAGGGACGCCACCAGCCCGGAAGCGCCTCCGCCCCCGGGGGTGGCCGACTCGTCGGCGGGTTCGGGCGTGACCTCCGGCGCCACGGTCATCGGTGCGACCGGGGTGAGCTCGGGCCAGTGACGGGTGCGTTGGAAGGGGTAGGTGGGCAGGTCGACGCGGTGCGCGCCCGAACCCCTGAAGAGATTCCCCCAGTTCACGTCCAGTCCGGCGGTGAAGGCCTGGGCCGCCGCGGTCAGCAGCTGGGCCTCGTCTCCGTGGTCGCGCCGCAGGGTCTCCAACACCGCACCGCGCGTCTCACCGGACGCCAACACACGTTCGATTCCGTGGGCGAGGACGGGGTGCGGGCCGACCTCGACGAAGGTGTCGTGTCCGCCGGCCACCGCCTCGGTCACCGCGTCGGCGAAGCGGACCGGATTGCGCAACCCCAGGTACCAGTACCGACCGTCCATGGCCGGCCCGTCCTGGCGCAGCTCGCTCCCGGTCAGCGTCGACAGGACCGGTATCCGGGCCGGACGCGGCGTGACGCCGTCCAACTGTTCGAGCAGGGTCTCCCGGACCCGTTCGACGTGCGCGGAGTGCGAGGCGTAGTCGACGTCCACCAGGGCGGCGTGCACACCGTCGTCCACGCAGTGGTCCACGGCGGCGCGCACCGAGGCGGGATCGCCCGAGACCACCACGGACTCGGGCCCGTTGACCGCCGCCAGGTGGAGGTCGTCCAGCGAGCCGATGAGCTCCTGGGTCTGTTCCGGGGAGAGCCCGAGGGAGGCCATGGCCCCACTGCCACCGAGGGCGGTCAGCGCCCGACTGCGCAGCGCCACCACCTTGGCGGCGTCCTCCAAGGTCAACACACCCGCCACGTGGGCCGCGGCGATCTCGCCCTGGGAGTGACCGATCACGGCGGTGGGACGTACCCCCAAGGTCTCCCAGACCCGGGCCAGCGCCACCATGACCGCCCACAGGACCGGCTGGACGACGTCCACGCGGGCTCCGGGGCCGACGTAACGGGGCGCCCCCGGCTCCCCGCGAAGCACCCGGGTGAGGGACCAGTCGACGTAGGGGTCAAGAGCCCGCTCGCACTCACGCAGTCGCCGACCGAAGGTCCGGGCGAGTCGACCGTCGCCGTCCAGGAGCGGACGGACCATGCCCGCCCACTGGCCGCCCTGTCCCGGGAAGACCAGGACGGGGCCGCGACCATCGCGTTCGCCCACCGGCGCACCGGAGGGACGGATCGACTCCAGGTCACGTGTTCCATTGCCGCCCGGGGCGAGGATGACCGCGCGGTGCTCCATGACCGTGCGGGTGGTCGCCAGCGAGAAACCCACGTCCTCGGGGCGCAGACCGGGCCGCTTGGACACGAAGGAGTGCAATACCGAGGCCTGGGCGCGAAGGGCCGCCTCGGAGCGGGCCGAGAGGATCCAGGGCACGGGGTCGAGAGCGCCCTCCCCCGGTACCTGGCCGGAGGCCTCGGGTGTGCGTCGAGGCGGCGGGGCCAGGACGAGGTGGCAGTTGGTCCCGCCCATGCCGAAGGAGGACACCCCGGCCAGAGGGGTCTCCGTGGGCCAGGGTTCCCGAACGGTCTGCGGGGCCAGCCCCAGACCCTCCAGGTCGATCCCCGGGTTGGGCGCGTCGAAGTTCCGGGTGGGCGGCAACAGGCCGTGGGAGAGGCTGAGCACGACCTTGATCAGGCCGACGATTCCGGCGGCGCCCTCCAGGTGTCCCACGTTGGTCTTGACCGAGCCCACTCGCAGGGCGCTGGAACGCTTGGTGAAGACCTCGCCGAGCGCGGCGGCCTCGACCGGATCGCCGGCCGGGGTGCCCGTGCCGTGCAACTCCACGTACCCCACGTGCGCGGGGTCGATCCCGGCCCGGCGGTGGGCGGCGCGCAGGACCTCCACCTGACCTTCGGGTTCGGGCCGGGCCAGGTAGGAGATGGGGCCGGAGTTGTTGACCGCTCCGCCGGAGAGAACGGCGTGGACGTGGTCACCGTCCGCCAGCGCGCGATCGAGCGGTTTGAGGACGACCACGGCCCCGCCCTCGCCTCGGACGTAACCGTTGGCGCGCGAGTCGAAGGTGTAGCAGTGGGCGTCCGGCGACAGACCGCCGAACAGCTCCACGTCATCGGTGCTTCCGGGCAGGAGGATGAGGTTGACGCCGCCGGCCAGCGCGATCTCGCACTCTCCGCTGCGCAGGCTCTCCATCGCCGTGTGCACGCTGACCAGGGAGGAGGACTGCCCGCTGTCCACGGTCATGCTGGGCCCACGAAGGCCGAGCGTGTAGGAGACGCGGTTGGCGATCATGCCGCGCTGACCACCGGTCAGGCTGTGGTGCGAGGCGGGCTCGTCCCGAAGCAGGAGGGAGTAGTCCGAGGAGATGGCACCGGTGAAGACCCCGGTCCTGGTGCCGTGCAGACTGTCGGGCGCGGTACGCGCGTTCTCGACGGCCTCCCAGCTCAGTTCGAGCATCAGCCGCTGCTGGGGGTCCATGGCCACGGCCTCGCGCGGGGAGACACCGAAGAAGGCCGCGTCGAAGTCCTCGGCACGATCCAGGTAGCCGCCCCAGCGGTGGTCCCGTTCGGCGGAGGTCCAACCGAGACGTTCGGGCGGCGGTGAGATGGCCTCCCGCCCCTCGCACAACAACCGCCAGAGGGCCTCCGGTGTCGAGGCGCCTGGCAGCCGGCAGGCCAGCCCCACCACCGCGATGGGTGAGCGGGGGGCCGCACCGCTTCGAGGATCCCTGGTCATCGCGTTCCTCCGGTCGAACTCGACGTCCCCACCCGGGCGGGTCCTGGCCCGAGGGAGTCACGGCTCGGCTTGAAAGTCTCGTGAAGGTGCACGCGCACTGCCCTTTATGCGCAGTTCAGGGTGGGTCCGACGAACACGAGACCCCGCGACCGAAACCGAGAACTCTCCGGAAATCGACCACGGGGATAATCAAGCCGCACACGGCTCGATCAACACTTCAACCACACGTTCCCCACCCGTGGTTTCAAGCCGTCCGCAGAGTGGATGCTATCCGCGATTCAGGACAGAAGACAACGGAACACTAGTTTTCGGTCAATCCACTGCGAGCATTCAGACCCTGGCACAACTGATAATTTCGCGAAACCGTTACCAAAAGGAAATGCCCGATGTCCGTGGACATCGGGCACTACGAGACACGCTCGGTTCTGGTCACACCCCGCTACGCGCCCGAACCTCGGCGACGTACTTCATGGACTCTTCCGGGTCCAGGAGCCAATTGGCGTAGTCAGGCGGATAGTCCCAACCCTGAATCCACCGGTCGGCCACCTCCGTGTGCACCGAAGCCGCCTCGACCAGCTCGTAGAAGTGGGCGGGAAGATCGCCCTGATCCCACACCGTGGAATTCATCTCAGACCACATCTGGTTGTGAAGACCGAATTCCCAGAACCTGTCGAACGCCCCCACCAGGAACTCTTCGTCGAACCGGCGATCACCGTGTTCCATGATGGCCTCAAGGTAGGCCTTCGCGCAGCGCGTGGAATTATTCCAGCTCTGCCCCACGTAGGGGTCCATGGTGACGACGACATCGGCCATACCCAGGACCTTTCCCCCGGATGGCAGAGTGCCGACCGGGTTGCGCACCTGTGGGGTCAGGTCCTCGATCAGGGTGCTGCGGCCACCGTCGACCAGTTCCGCGTCCCTGACCCGCTCGTAGTACTCAGGGGAGTACTGACGAAGCAGGTCCTTCATGCGACGCAACTGCTCTTCGGGCCCCGGCCTGTCCGGCCAGGCGTCCATGGGACCGCCACGTTTGTCCACCATGAGCAGGTTGTGGCAGGGACCCTCCTGGCTCAGCATGGGGATGAAGATGGTGTTCCCCGCATCTTGGGCGGAGCAGGCCCAGCCGACGTTGTCGTCGTCCTCGGCGCTGGGCCAGACGTCATAGATCTGCGCCTGTGCGATGGACCGGGGTCGGGCTCCGCTGAAGCGGCTCTCGTCGTAGTCGAAGAGCTGACCGAGTTCTCCGTGACCGACGGCGACGATGATCAGGTCGAACATCCGGGAGAAGTAGTCGAGGTCGGTGACGGTGACGCCGTGGATGACGACCTTGCCCCCACGGTCCTCGAAGAACTCCAGCCAGTCGGCCATCTTGACACGACGGTCCACCGCCACCATGTAGTCGTTGGCCTTGCCGGTTCGCCCCTTCAGGGAGAGACGCGAACGGTCGGCGCCGGGGTAGAGGTGGATTCGCTGCTGTCGGATCTGAGGGCTGAGCGCACTCCACAGATCCAGCTCGTACTTACGCTCGTACTCCAGAGCGGTGGGGAAGGTGAACTGCGTGACGGACGGCCGTCCCGTCCGGATCTCCGTCGAGGACTGCCCCGTGATCACCGTGACGTCGTAGCCATGGGTCAAGAGACCGTGGGCCAAGTGCAGGCCGGCGTGGCCGGCGCCGACGATAAGGATCTTGCGCATTGTGTCGCTAACTTTCCTGGGAATCTACGGGGCTGTGGGAAGGGTCGACCACGAGTCCGAGCGGCCCCCACCCGTCAGGCGACGGGCTCGCTCGTTCGTTTGTGCTCCAGCGCGTACCGCAACAGGGTCTTGAGTACGTCGCCGCCGGACATCCGGTGCCGGGCGTCGAAGTCGATGATGGGCACCTCCGGGCTGACCTCCAGGGCCTCACGGACCTGATCCGAGGTGTAGTCGAGACGACCCTCGAACTTGTTCAGCGCCACGATGTAGGGGATGCGCTTGTTCGTCTCGAAGTAGTCGACGGCGTCGAAGGAGTCCGCGAGCCTTCGGCAGTCGACCACGACCACGGCACCGACGGCGCCACGGACGAGATCGTCCCACATGAACCAGAACCGGGCCTGGCCCGGTGTACCGAACATGTACATGACCAGCTCGTCGTCGATGGTGATGCGACCGAAGTCCATCGCGACGGTGGTGGTCGTCTTGTCCGGTGTGACCGAGGTGTCGTCGTGTCCGACGCTGGCCTCGGTCATGATCGCTTCGGTCGTGACCGGTGGAATCTCCGACACCGAGCGAACCAAGGTCGTCTTGCCGGCGCCGAAGCCACCGGCGATGACGATCTTGCTCGACATCTTCTTGCGATTCGACCTGTTGTCACTGGAAAAGTCGTTCGAGACCACGAAGAGCCCTCTCCAGAACCTGGTTTTCCGATGGACTGCTGCCGGTGATGGTCGGGTGGATATACACCAGGTCCTGCTCAGCCAGGTCACTGACCAGCACCTGTGTGACGCCCAGAGGGATGTTCAGCTCGGCCGAGACCTCGGCGAGCGACCGCGTCTCCCGGCACAGCTTGTGGATGTTGATCGACTCCGGCATGAGGGTGCCAGGAGGGTCCTGCCCGGGCTCGGACGTCGAGACCAGGGTCTGCACCATCAGCGGATGCCGTGACCGGGTACGCCCACCCGTGAAGGTGAACGGACGGACACGGTTACTCCTTCGCCTTCGGAAGCTCATAGCCGAGGCAACCTCATTCCTGCCGAACCGTTACGGAACACGCCGTCGTCAGTTCTGGATGACTTCGCGCAACTGCGAGCGCAGCTGCGGCGTGAGCACGTGGGCGACGTTGTCCACGAGCTTGGCCATCTGGAAACCGACGATCTTCAGCTCCGTACCGGGTGCGGTCAGCACCGCCATGCAGGAACCGTCACTGATGGCCATGATGAAGAGGTGGCCGTGGTTGAAGCGAACGAGCAGCTGCTCGCACTCACCCCGCTGGAACAGACCGGCTCCACCGACCGCCAGGCTGTGCAGGCCGCTGGAGATCGCCGCGAGCTGTTCCGCGTGCTCTTCGGGGAAGTCACTGGAGTGGGTCAGCACCAGGCCGTCGGAGGAGACCACCACGGCGTGTTCGACACCGCGCACGTCCCGGACGAACCGGTCGATGAGCCACGAGAAGTTCTCAACGCTGTCGTTCGTGGATTCAGTCATGCTTGTGCTCTACCTGCCTCGGCCGAGTTTCTTGATTCGCTGGGGGTCTGGGAGACGGCGGAACCGCGCGATGGGGCACGGGTCGCCGTGTCGATCGTCATTCCTGGTCGCCCTCTAGCTCCTCGCCTTCGAGAGCGGCGCGTTCCCCGTCGAGGAAGTCGCCGATCTCGTCACGGATCTGCTCCGCCCGGGCCTCACCGGTGAGCTTGGGCGGGGTGTCCTCCCTGCCCTTCGGGGCGGGCGGCGGGTTGTCCGAGAGCGCTCCGGGGTGCGGCATCATCCGCAGCGGCGAACCGTGCGGGGTGGCGCTGCGCCGGGGCAGACCGGCCGCCGTGACGGCGGAGCTTCCGCCGGTGGGCGGCTTGGGCGCTCCGTTGGATCCGGGGGAACCGTTGGTGCCGTTGGTCTTGCCGTTGCCGGTCGATCCGATCGGTGTCACGGAGGCGCTCGCGCTCGGTGTCGTCGAGGTTCGGGCCTGCCCGGGTACCCGGGGGGTGGCGATCCGCAGAAGTCCCTGGGGGATGATCGTGTAGGCGTTGACCCCGCGGAACGAGCGAGGCTCCAGGCGGGCCTCCAGACCGTGCTTGCGGGCGATGCGGCTGGCCACGTACAGGCCCATGTGCCGGGGCACCTCGTCGTCGAGGACCGGTTCGCCCTCCAGTCGGTTGTTGAGCTCGGCCAGCTGGGACTCGGGGATGCCCACGCCCTCGTCCTCGACGACGATCATCAGGCGCCCGTCGTCCAACTCCTGGGCGCTGATCACCACCTGTGAGTGCTCGGGCGAGTTCGCCGTGGCGTTGTCCAGCAGCTCCGCGAGGAGGTGGCTGATGTCGTCGGCGGCCAGACCGGTGATGGAGGCCTGGGGGATCTTGCCGAGGGTGACCCTGGGGTAGTCCTTGATCTCCGAGGTCGCGGCGCGGGCCACGTCCAGCAACGGGACGATCTCGTCGTGAGCGTCGGACTCGCCACCGTCATGCCCGGTCAACACCAGGAAGTTCTCTCCGTTACGCCGCATACGGGTCGCGAAGTTGTCGATCTGGAAGAGCTTGTCGAGCAGGTCGGGGTCCTGGGCGCTGGTCTCCAGTTCCTCGACCATCTCCAGCAGCGCGTCGACCAGGGAGAGGTCGCGCATGGCCAGACCGGCGAGCGCCTCGTTGAGGAGGTCGTCCTTGGAGTCGCGCAGGACCTCGGAGACGGCCTCGGCCACCTCCGCCTTGGCCGCGGCCTCCTCGTCCTGGACGACGCCGGCCTCGGGCTCGGGGGCCTCGGTCTCCTGCTCGACAGGGTTCTCGGCGCTCGGCCGCTCCCGCTCCGGGGTCGTCTCCTCGCCCGTCTCCTCCTCCGCTCGGGTGAGCGCCTTGTCCTGGCCCACCTCCGAGGAGAGGGTCGGTTCGGCGCGCTCGGCGAAGAGCGTGGCGGCCGACTCGGCGGTGATCACCTGTGGCTGCTGCCCGGCGGCGAGCACGATGACGTGCTGGACGGGCTGACCGTAGGGGTTGATCTGGCCGTAGGGCGCGAACTGGCCCGGGTAGACCATCGGCTGCCCAGGCAGGACGTAGCCGGGCGGCTGGTAGGGCAGCGGGTAGGCGCTCTGGTACGGCATCGGCTGCGCGTAGGCCTGGTAGTGCGGCGCGGGCTGCGGCATCGGCGGCTGCGGCGGGTACCCGGCGGGCGGAGCCGCGGGGTGACCTTCGTGGTGCGGCCGCTGGTAGTAGTACGAGTTCGGCTCGTATCCGCCTCGGTGGCCGTGGTCGGGGTGTCCTTGGGGGCCGGGGTACGCGGGCGGGCCCTGGTGACCGTACGGCCCGGGGTACCCCTGTCCTTCCCCGTAACCCCGCGGTGCGCGGTGGTCGTACGGGGCCGGGGGTCCCTGCTGTCCTCGCGGGCCGGGGCCATAGGGGTCCTGCCCACCCGGGCCCCGGTCCCAATCCTGTTCCGGGCCCTGGTGTCGGGTGGGCGAGGGGCGCTGCGACTCGTAGGGCGCCCGCGGGCCCTGCTCGTATCGCGGGGGCGCCCAGTGTCCTTGTGGCGCCGCGGGCTCGGCCTGCGGCCACGGGGTCTCCGGCGGCGCTTCCGGACGCGGTGGCTCCGCGCCGCGGCCCTCGGCTCTGTACGGCTCGGAGACCACGTGCCGCCCCGGCTCGGGCCGGTGCTCGGCCTCGGGGGCGGGTGGGGACACAGGGGCCTGGGGCCGCTCCGTGTTCTCTGACGGGGTGGGGGTGTCGGTCATGGTGTCCGTGGTGGCGGGAGTGTTCTGGCTGCGGAGTTCGGGCTCGTCGAGCCCGACGCCGCGCCACTGACCGACCGGGGTAGCGCCGGTGTCGACGTCGTCGACCTCGACGTTCCTGGTCGTATAGGGGTTGGGGACGCTCACCCTGGAAGTGGGACGGTAACCGTTCTCGGCGGACGCGGAGAAGGGTCCGGTGGGGGGCTCCGTCACGGGTGTGGCCTCGCCGGCCGACGAGCGGTCGTCGGGTTCTTGCGAGTGCGGATGCACGGGCTGATGCACGGGATTTCCTAGCTCGGTCTCCGGTGACGGGGGTTCCTGGGACTTGACCATCCGGGAGATGGCCCGGCGGAACCGTCCTTCACGCCTGGCTCCACGCCCACCCTCCGTCGACATCATCTTGGCCAGGGAGTCGTCATCGCGTTCCTGCGGTGACTGCGCCTGTGCCACAATCTCGTCTCCTCGAATCAGGTGGGCGGCTCGGCGGTGGCCCCGCACCACCGCCCCGACCAGGGAGGATGAAACTTCGGGGCCTTCGATCGGTTACCTGACGGGACAGGTTCCCCGATCGCCGGGGGAACGCCTCGACGGCCTTCGGGGCCGAGGGAACCTGTGGTCGGGCCCGTCACCGGCCCGGGCGACGTGCGCCCGATCCGGAGGACAGGTGTCCACGTTCCACACAATTCCTGTTCTTCCACCGAGAACCGTCGTTCGGTTCGTCAGACTAACAAAGGACGCCCCGCTTGACAGAAGAATCGGAGAAGGGGTGGAAAAGCCCCAGATGAAACCCACATGACGTGCGAGAACACCCTGAAACCAATACCCCGAACACCCCCCGAAGCGCGGCATTTATACCTTTTGTCTGTTTCTAGCCAGGTGTCATCAGTATCACTACTAATCGGCCCTGATCTGGATCACGCGACCCCGAAAGGGTGCTAGGACGTGTTCGGTGGACGCGCCGCGCAGCAGGGCGGGTATTCGCGGAACACGCCCTAGGAAAGATCCAGACCGGTCTGACCTGGGGCGGCGTTGACGAGCGCGGCCATGTTGCCCGGAGGCTGCCGGTTCTCGTGCAGGATCTGGTGGGCCTCACCGATCTCGTCGAACCCGACCACCTTGGTCACGCACGGGTCGATCCGACCGCTCTCGACGAGGTGGATGGCTATACGGCACTGGGCCGGCGAGGCGAAGTGGGAACCTTGCAGGCGCTTGAGGCGCATCCACAGGAAGCGCAGGTCCACATCGGCCTGGAAACCGGAGGTGGCCCCACAGATGACGACCATGCCCGAGTTGTCGCACAGGTACAGGGACGTGGGCAGGGTGTCGGCCCCGGTGTGCTCGAACACGATGCGAGGCGAGCGCCGCTCCCCCACTTCGGCCCAGAAGCGCTTGCCGAAGGCGCGTACACCGCGGAACCACTCGGCGTAGGCCTGGGTGTCGCTCTCGTCGGGAACCCTTCCCCAGTGGTCGAACTCGGTCCGCAGGATGGTGCCGACCGCGCCGAGTTCGCGGCACAGCCTCGCCTTCTCCTCGGTGGAGACCACCGCGACGGGCAGGCCACCGGCCTGATGGACCAGCTGGATGGCGGAGGTGCCCAGACCGCCCGCGCCACCCCAGATGAGGACCGGGTCGCCGGGGTCGACGGTGTGGGGCGGCCAGCCGAACAACTGCCGGTAGGCGGTGGCGACGCTGACGAGGAAGCCGCCCGCGACGTCCCAGGGCAGGGACTCGGGTTTGTGGTGCAGTTGGACGTCACGGACCAAGGTGAACTGGCCGAAGGACCCGTGGTTGTTCTCATAGCCCCACACCCGCATGGTCCTGGAGGCGATGGGGTCGCCGCCCATGCGGATGTCGTCGGCCGTCTCGTCCCACTGCCCGGGGGCGATGATGACGTGGTCGCCGACCTTCACGTTGGTGACACCGTCGCCGACGGCCCAGACCACACCGGAGCCGTCGGACCCACCGACGTGGTAGTCCTCGGGCTCCCCCGCCTTCTCACGCGCGGCGATGACGTCGGCCGGGTGTCCCTTGGCCGCCCAGATGTTGTTGTAGTTGATCCCCGCGGCCATCGTGTAGATCAACACGTGCCCGGGCTTCAACTCGGGGACCGGCACGATCTCACGGGCGAACGCGTCTCGGGGCTCTCCGTAGCGTTCCCTGCGGATGGTGAAAGCGTGCATGCGCGTGGGCACGTGGCCCAGTGGCGGAACCTCTCCGATTTCATACAGGTCCTTGGGCATGACGCGGCGATTCCTTTCGACGGCCGAGGCCCCTGAACGGGGCCGGGGTGTGATCGGGGCGTGGATCGGGCGGTCGGGAAAACGCGTGTGCGGTTGCACGCGCGAGGCGAGACTACATTCACTTCACATGCCCGCGTATAAACGGACATTGAGTAATCAAATGCACCCTGGTCCGTAATAAACGGAGGCGGGGCAGGACGAAGGGGCGGACGTCCGTCGACGCCCGCCCCTCTCTGCCGTTATCGGTACCGTTCGTTCCGCCCGATCACTCCTGGACCGGCCGCAGTTCGCCCTGGATGAGGGCGAGGATGACGTGGTTGTCCTGGTACTGCTCGTTCTGCGAGGTGGGTGTGTCCGTCGGGAACTCCTCGACCCGCACGCCCTCGATCGCCGGGGACAGGTACTTGTAGGTCCAGATCGGGACACGCGGCAGGAGTTCGTTGAAGATGATCGAAAGCCTCTTCAACGCCTCCTTCTGCTCTTCATCGCTCTCGGCGCGCTGGGCGGTGTCCACCAGCTCGGCGATGTCCACCTCACCCTGGGAGGGGCTCTCGACCTGGAGGTCGAAGCCCTGACCCGGGGAGTCTTCGGTACCGGCGTTCTCGGTCAGGAAGTTCATCTGGAACGCGCCCCAGTAGTCGGGCTGTTCGGGGTTGCCCCAGTGCCGGACGGCGACCTCGAAGTCGCCCGCGCCCCAGATACCCCACGGGTTGTCCTCGGGTACGTTGCGGGCCTCGGTCTTGATCCCGAAGTCGTTCCAGGCCTCCTCCACCTGGGTGGCGGTCAGCTCGAAGTCGCCCCAGCCGGCGACACCGATGACCTCGAAGCTCGCCTCCTCACCGTCTGGCAGGAACCACTTGCCGCCCTCCAGGGTCCAACCGGCCTCCTCCAGCAGTTCGGTGGCCTTGTCGTGGTCCTGGTCGTAGTTCTCGAACCCGGCCAGTTCCTCGGCGGTGAAGATCTCCTCGGCCTGGATGTCGGCCAGACCCGCGTAGTGCTCGACCCTGCTGTAGGCCTCGCCCCGGGCGACCTGCCCGATCTGGTCGCCGTCCAGGATGTAGGCCAGCGCCTTGCGCACACGCACGTCCTGGACCTCCGGCTTGGCCCGGTGGTTGAACATGATGCCGCAACCGTCGTAGCCGGCGTGTTCGATCCACCGGAACCCCTCCACGCCCTGGAAGGCCTGCTGGTCGGCGGCGGAGGGCGCCAGGGTGGAGTAGTCGACGTCACCGCTCTGGATCAACAGCGCGGACTGGCGGTTGTCGCCCTTGTGGATGACGACCTCGTCGAACGCGACCTCGGTACCCTGGTAGCCCTCCTCGTTGCGCACCAGCGTGATGCGCGCGTCCGACATCTGCGCCTCGTCGAACTTGTACGGACCGCTGCACACGATCTCGTCGGGGTCGAACTCGATGAACTCGGCGTTCCAGTCGGCGTGCTCGTCGTCGCCTTGACGGACACCGTCGTTGACCATGTCCACGGCGGGTTGGCCGAAGCCTTCATAGGTGGTCTTGGAGACGACGCGGTGCTTGATGATGCTGCGCTCGATGTTGGGGAAGGGGTCCTCGAAGCCCACCCGCACGCTCAGGTCGTCCAGCTTCTCCAGGGCCTGGACCTGTGGGAACCCGAAACCCCACGGTGGGGCCTCCAGGACACGCATGGCGTAGCTGCGGATCATGTCGTCGGCGTTCAGGTCCGAGCCGTCGCTCCACTTCAGGCCGGACCTCAGCGTCACGACGAGGTCGTCGCCGTCCCACTCGTGCCCTTCGAGCAGGAGGTAGTCCCACTCGTGGGTGCTCCAGTTGTAGACACCGCCCGGGCACAGGAACAGGTCCTTGTACACCGAACCGAGCAGCAGCGCGCCGTCCTCACGGTGGACGTTGCGGGTCATGGAGTCCAGGTCGAAGTCGAAGACCCCGGTGAACCGTGTGGTGCCACCGCTCTCGGCGTCACCGCCGGCGCAGGCCGACAGGAGCCCGGCGCCCGTGACTCCGGCCGCGCCGAGCCCCATGGCCCGCAGGAGGCGTCGTCTGCTCAGATCCTGCCGGATCGCGTTGTGGAGGGGGTGGGGGGAGGTCATGGTTGACGCTTCCTTTCCAGGAGGACGGCGAGCAGACCGAGACTGAGGACGACCAGGCCGATACCGACGGTGACGACGCTGATGACGAACTCGGCTGTGCCGGGGGATGTGAACACGGCCATGAGGACGCAGGCCAGGGTGAGGAAGGATCCGACGAGAACGCCGAAGCGCCCGATGAGGAGGAGCAAGGTCCCATCACCCCCGGGTGACGACGTGACAGGCGAGCAGCCGGTCGTGGCCGCGCACCAGCGGGGGCCGCACGGCGTCACAGTCGCCCTCGGCGTAGAGGGGACAGCGTGGATGGAAGTCGCAGCCCGGCGGCAGGTCGGTGAGGTCGGGGATGTCGGCCTCGCGCAGTCGGACCCGTTCCTTGCCGTGGACCAGGTCCGGGTCGGGTTCGCACACCGCGGAGACGAGCGCCTTGGTGTACGGGTGCCGCGGATCGTTGACCACCCGGGGGGTGGTGCCCTGTTCCACGACCTTGCCGAGGTACATGACGGCGATCTCGCCGTGCCAGGCGAAGTACTTGGCGACGGCGAGGTCATGGGTGATGAACAGGAAGCCGACACCGAGCTCGTCGCGGAGTTTTCCGAGGGTGTTGAGGAGACTCACCCGGATGGACACGTCGAGCATCGACGTGGACTCGTCGGCGATGATCACCTCGGGGTTCATCGCCAAGGCACGGGCCACGGCGACGCGTTGCCGTTGGCCGCCGGACATCTGGTGGGGGTACTTGTCGAGGTGGTCCTCGGCGGGGGTCAGGTCGACGCGTTCGAGGAGTTCGGCGGTGGCGCGCCTGGCCTCGGCGTGGTTCTTCACCATCTTGTGCCGACGCAACCCGGCGGAGACCGTGGAGTAGACGGTACGGACCGGGTTGAGGGAGGCGTAGGGGTCCTGGTGGATGTACTGGACCGAGCGGCGGAAGACGGCGCGTTCCCTCCGATCCATCGTGGCGACGTCCTTGCCGTGGAACAGCACGGAACCGGCGGTGGGGTCCGCCAGGGCCGCGGCCATGCGGGCCGTCGTGGTCTTGCCGCAGCCGGACTCCCCCACCAGGCACAGGACCTGTCCGGGGCGGACCTGCAGGTCGACGCCGGCGACGGCGGGCACTTCGCCTCGGGGTGTCTTGAAGGTCTGGCGAGCGCCCTTGAGGGTGAGCACCGGTTCGGTCGGCGTCTCGGTACTCACCGGGGTGGTGGCCAAGGTGTGGTCGATCAACGGGAGACCCCCTCTGCGTGGAGTTCGGCGTCGGTGGAGCGCAGGCAGGCCGCCGCGTGAGCGAGACCCTCGTCTCGGGGGACGAGCACGTCCAGCTCCGGGCGGGTGAGGTCGCATTCGGGCAGGGCGTGGGCGCAGCGCGGGGCGAAGGAACAGCCCGGCGGCAGCGCGTGGAGGCTTGGCGGGCCGCCGGGCAGCGATTGGGGGACGTGCAGATCGCCGACGACCGGGGGCACGGAGTCGATCAGCGCCGAGGTGTAGGGGTGCCGGGAGCGGTGGAAGATGTCGCGGGTGGTGCCGGTCTCGATGAGGCGTCCCGCGTACATGGTGCCGACCCGGTCGGCCAGGGCGGCGGCGAGGCCCAGGTCGTGGGTGATGAAGACCATCGAGAAGCGCAGTCGTTCGCGCAGTTCGGCGAGGCGTTCCACGATGGAGCGCTGGGTGAGCAGGTCCAGGGCGGTGGTGGGTTCGTCCAGGATCAGCAGTTGGGGGCGCAGCGCCAGGGCCAGGGCGATGAGGCCGCGCTGTCGCATGCCGCCGGAGAGTTCGTGGGGGAAGGCGTTCAGGACCCGGGCGGGGTCGAGCCGGACCATCTCCAGGAGTTCGGCGGACTCTTCGAGGATCTCCCGCCGGGGGCGTCGATCGCCGTCCTCGTGGGCGCGGAAGGTGTCGACGAAGTGATCCCCGATGCGCAGCACCGGGTTGAAGGCGTTCATGGCGCCTTGGAAGACCATGGCCGCCTCGTTCCAACGGAAGCGGCGCAGCCTCTCCTTGTGGAGGGTGCGCACGTCGACGCGGGTGCCGTCCTTGCGCCGAAAGAGGATCTCGCCCTTGGGGATGACGCCGGTACGCGGCAGCAGTCGGAGCAGGCCCAGGCCGAGGGTGGTCTTGCCGCAGCCGGACTCCCCGACCAGGGCCATGGACTGACCGGGGTGGAGGTCGAAGGAGACGTCGTGCACGGCGGTGACGTGGGTCCGGCGTCCGGTGCGGTAGCCGACGTCGATGCCGCGAACCGACAGCAGGGCGCCGTCGTCGGTGCCCGGGCCGGTGGGGAGGTCGTTCACGGGGATCACCTGTCCCGGAGTCGGGGGTTGAGGGCCTGTTCCAGCGAACGGGTCATGGTGACCAGCCCGATCTGGAAGAGCATGATCATGACCATCGGGGCGATGAGGAAGGGCGCCGCCTGGGGCAGGAGGAAGGCGTTGTTGTCCCAGGCCTGCTGGATCATCAGCCCCCAGTTGTCGGCGGTGCTGGGCAACAGGCCGAGCAGGTACATGCCGACGACGGCGTAGATCGCGTTGGTGATGGCGATGATGAAGTTGATGAAGATGTAGCCGGCCATGTTGGGCAGGACCTCGACGAAGAGGATGCGGGCGGTGCCCAGGTCCTGGAGGCGGGCGGCCTCGATGAACTCGCGTTCCTTGAGGCTGAGCACCTGCGCGCGGATCGACCTCATCAGGAACGGCCAGGTGACCAGGCCGATGATGAAGGAGACCACCAGTGGCGACGAGGTCCGGTAGAAGGACGCGATGACCAGCATCAGCACGATGAACGGGACGGTCATCGTGATGTCGGTGACCTGGAGCAGGAAGTGGTCGATCCGGCCTCGCACGTAGCCGGCGACCGCGCCCAGGACGACGGCGATGGCGACGGTGATGAGGGCGGCGACGAAGCCGACCCAGATGGGTTCGCGACCGCCGAGGACGAGTTGGGTGAAGGTGTCCTTGCCCTCGTGGTTGGTACCGAGCCAGTGTTCGGCGTTGGGGGCACCCCAGATCTTGGCGACGTCTGTGGGGTTGGCGTGGTCGATGAACAGCGGCCCGACGAAGGAGAAGAGCAGGACTCCGAGGACCAGGCAGAGCCCGATGAATCCGCTGGTGCTGCGGGTGATGCCCTGCCAGATGGTGCCCCAGACACCGGTGGCGGGGGCGGAGGCTGTGGTGACGGCCATGGCTCGTTCGTCCCCTCTAGTTTCGGATGCGCGGGTCGAGCCTGCTGTAGAGCAGGTCGGAGATGAGGTTGGCGACCACCACGCACGAGGTGATGATGACGAGCAGGCCTTGGAGGAGCGGGTAGTCGCGGTAGTGGACGGCGTCCAGCAGCAGGCCGCCCACGCCCTTGTAGACCAGGACCTGTTCGACGAAGATCGCGCCGCCGACGAGGGTGCCGAAGGAGATGGCGATCTGGGCGACCAACGGCAGGACCGCGTTGCGGCCGACGTAGGCGGTCGCGATGCGGGTGTCGGGCAGGCCGCGGGCTCGGGCGACGGTCACGTAGTCCTCGCCGAGGACCTCGGTGGTGGAGGCCTTCATGACGAGCATCCAGGTGCCGATGATGGCGAGGACGTAGGTGAGGATCGGCAGGGCCGCGTGGTAGAACGCGTCGCCGACGAAGACGAGCGTGAAGCCGGGTTCGACTCCGGGGCTGAGGGTGCCGCGCAGGTCGATGGGGTTGAACCAGCCCAGGTACATGCCGCCGCCGACGACGAGGACCATGGCGATGAGGTAGTTGGGGATGGCCCCCAGGACCGAGGCGAGGACGCTGAGCACGTGGTCGATGACCTTGTTGCGTCGGTAGGCCATGACCATGCCCAGGGTCAGGCCGAGCCCGATGGCGATGAGGGTGCCCACGCCGATGCTGAAGAGGGTCCAGGGCAGGTAGGCGCCGATGGCTTCGGTGACGCCGACCCCGGGGCGGTTGATGGTGCCGCCGAAGTCGAAGGTGAACAGGCCGATGAAGAACTCCCACCACTGCCGCAGCAGGGGCGCGTCGGGGTCGTAGGCGAGCGAGTTCATCGCGATGGCGCGCGCCTCCTCCATCGACATGCCGCCCTGGGTGAGACGGCCGGCCATGACGTCGATGGGGTCGCCCGGCATCGCGCGTCCGAGGAAGAACGTCACGTTGGCGACCACGAACACCACGACGACGGCCTTGCGGATCTTGACGAAGACGTGGTCGCGCCAGATCCGTCCCAGGAGGGTCGTCTTCGGGGGTGTGGAGGGCCCGACGTCACCGGTGTCCGGTGGCGGGGCGGCCGCGAGTTCGGTGGCCACGGAGCTCCTTCGGGCGAGGGGGTCGGAAGGGGGAAGCGCCACGCTTCTATTAGGAAAGTTTCCTAATAGAACGTCACGCTAACGCGGCCGATGTGCTCTACGCCACCCCCGTGACCGAACGGCGTCCTTCACGCGACCCGATCGCCACCACGAACCGAACAGACGACCACAAACCACCCGACAAGCACGGGTTCGAGTGTCCGCATCCGGCCACCAGGACCCACTCATGACATTTGTGGGTGTTGGCGCTCCTTGCACGCTTCGTACGGTTGCTGCGCATACGCACGCTTCCGACGACAGCGGAGGGAATCCCCCGTGCCCCCAGCACGCACCGTCATCCGTGGGACCGCGGCCGTGATGGCCGGCGGTCTCGCCCTGACCCTGGCCTCGGCACTCCCCGCCACGGCCGAACCCGTCGATCCGATCCCCCTCGACGACGGCGCCACCATGGACGCCCTCGCCCCCTTCCACGACCAAGAGGTCGACTGGGCCCTGTGCGAGGAGGAGCTCCTCGCCGAACTCGAACTCGAATGCGCCCGGATCGAGGTCCCCCTCGACTACGCCGACCCCGGCGGAGAGCGCATCGAGATCGCCATCCTCCGCTCCGCCGCGAGCGACCCCGAGGCCCGGCGAGGCATCCTGTTGAGCAACCCGGGCGGCCCCGGCGGCGCGGGGCGGGCCCTCGGCGCCGACCTGGGGCTGAGCACGCGCGCCGGCGAGGTCTACGACAGCATCGGCATGGACCCGCGCGGAACCGGAGCCTCGACCCCGCTGGACTGTGGGAGCGAGTTCCCCCTCAGTTACCCGCGCCCCACCGACCGACAGATCTCCGAGACCACCCGGGAGACGATCCGTTACACCCGGGAGTGCGACGCGGCGGAGGGCGACCTGCGTCCGCACATGACCACGGCCAATACCGCCCGGGACATGGACGTGGTCCGTGCGGCGCTGAACGAGGAGCGTCTCAACTACGTCGGCTACTCCTACGGCACCTACCTGGGCGCGGTGTACGGGAGCCTGTTCCCCGACCGGCTCGACCGCAGCGTGCTCGACTCACCGGTGCACCCGGACGGCATCTGGCGGGAGAGCTTCATGATGCAGGCCACCGCCTACACCGACAACATGGGGCGGTACTCGGCCTGGTTGGCCGAACACGACGAGGTGTTCGGGATGGGGGACGACCCCGAGGAGATCCTGCGCGTCTTCGAGGAGACCGCCGACCGACTGCAGGAGGAACCGCGCGACGACCACCCGAGCGGCCAGGCCTATGACGGTAACGCCTTCGCGGCCGAGGCGGGGTTCGCGGCGCGAGGGCAGAGCACCTGGGACGACGCCACCTGGTATCTCAAGGACGTCATCGACGGTGAGCCCTTCCCCGAGGTCGAGCCCGTGCCCGAGGTCGCGCGGGACGAGGCCGACCTCTTCGGGATCAACATGGACCTGCACACGGCGATCCTGTGCGAGGCCGAGTGGCCCGATCGCGTCTCGACCTACCACGCCGACATGCGCGACCATCGCGAAAACCACCCCTACGGCACGGGTGCGCACTGGGCGGGCCCGCAGACCTGCGGCTTCGCCCAGAACCTACCGACCGAACCGGCGGTGGACCTGATCCCGGCGGGCACGACCACCCCGCTGGTCATCGCCGGTGAGTACGACGCGAACACGGCCTACTCGGGCGGCCCCGCCATGGCCGAGACCCTGGGCGGTTCCCTCGTCACGGTCACCGACGACGGCGGCCACGGGTTCTACGCCGTCATCGACCTGGTGGACCTGGAGTTCCTGCACCCGTGCGTGAACGAGGCGGTGGACGCCTACCTCGTGGACGGCGCGGATCCACAGGACCTGGAGTGCGCGGGGCTGCCTCGCCCGGAGGCGACCTCCGATCGGCCCGACGCGATGGACCTGGGCGAGTTGTTCCAGCGGTTCGAGGAGTACGACGAGTCCGAGCCCACGCGTGCCCGGGCCCTCGGCCACCACTGATCCCCCGCCATGACCGAGAACGGCCCGCACCGGTGGAGGTTCACCGGTGCGGGCCGCTTCCGTGGACGGGAACGCTCTCACGTCGCCGCGGAACACACCCTAGATCTGGGAGTCCTCAAGGGTCCCGGTGGTCTGTTCGCCGTACTGTCCGACCAGGCACAGGTACTCACGGTCGCCCTGGGCCCAGCCGTCCTCCGTCGGCATGAGGCTGGAGAAGTCCAGCGCCGACTCCATGTAGTCGGTCCCGACGAAGTCCTCGAAGGCGTCGACGCAACCCTCGTTGACCATGTCGTTGAGGGCGTCGCCCTCCGGGTAGGAACCGCTCTCGTCGAGGGTGCCCTCGTAGTAGACCTCAAGGTCGTGCGGCTCCGAGCAGTCGATCTTGGGCACCGAACTGACGTTCTCGTCGGTGTCGGCGCTCCACTCGTTGATGCAGTCACCGGTGCTGAGGACGAACACGTCCTCATCCTGTGCGCCGAGCGGCTCGGGCTCCTCGGTCTCGGTCTCGGTCTCGGTGAAGTCGGTCTCCTCCTCCACCGGCTCTTCGCTCTCGATCGGCGTGGGGCTCGGCTCGGGCTCCGCGCCCTGGAAGGCCGGGGGGAGGAACGGGAGTCCACAGGCGCTGAGGGACAGGACCGCACCCACGGCCAGAGCCGCCAGGGCGGCACGGCCGGGCAGGTACCGAGGGGCTTGGGACACCATTGCTCACTCCAACAAGATCGTCGCTGCCGCGCCGGTCTTGGTCGACCGGCACCACCTATATCGATGCGTCGGAGCCGGAGAAGGTTCCATCGACCTGCGGGTTTCTGACAATTCACCAAAAACCGACCGGCCGGCGCTTCTCGGAAGCGCCGGCCGGTACCGGTCGAGAGCGGTCGAAGATCAGCGGCCGGAGGCCTCGAGCGTGCCGGTGGTGGGCTCGTTGGCGACGACGTAGCAGAGGATCTCGCGGTCGCCCGCGGCCCAGCCCTCCGCGATCGGGCGGAGGGAGTAGGCGTAGAACTCCGACTCGTACCACTCGACACCGATGAACTCCGTGAAGGCGGTGCCCTCGCAGACCTCGGTCGCGGTGTCCGCGATCGCGTCGTCACCGGGGAAGTCGCCCTCGGGGAGGATCTCACTGTGGAAGAACTCGGAGTCGTGCGTCTCCGAGCAGTCGATCAGCGGGATACCGCTCACCTCTTCGCCCAACAGGGCGGTCTCCATCTCGGCCTCGTTGAAGCAGTCGCCGACACCGACCTCCATGACGTCCTGCGTACCGCCACCGGTGGTCTCCCCACCCTCCGAGGTGTCTTCGACCTCCACGGTTCCACCGTCGCCCACGGTGCCCTGCTGATTCTCCAGCGCGGTCTGGACGATTCCGCAGGCGGACAGGGAAAGGGCCGCTCCGGCGGCGAGCAGGGTGAGGGACACGGTGCGAACGGCGGGGATGAAATCGGACATGGCAGTCTCCGGCCTCGTCAAGGGATAGGGGTACCGAACCGGGAACAGGAGGTTGGCGGCAGAAAGACAATCCACCACATATTGACCGCTTGTCAATTCGGTTTCCCCTGGCCACAGAAGCGTCACGGACCTGGACTCTTCGTGGCCGGCGACAGCGGCCCGACCTCGGGAACACCCTGGAAACGACGAAGGCCCCGGCCGACGTTCTCCGTCGACCGGGGCCTTCACCCACTGTGCGCCATCAGGGACTCGAACCCCGGACCCGCTGATTAAGAGTCAGCTGCTCTGACCAACTGAGCTAATGGCGCCTGTTCTCCACCCGACCCTTGGGCCCTGCGCGGCAACAAGGACAACTCTACCGGATCCACGAAGCGACTTGTGCCGTTCAGGACCCGTTCGCCGCCGGTTGTGCCGCAGACCACTGGGCGCACCCTCCGGCCGACATCCCCATCGGCACGACGACAACGAGAAAGGCCCCGGCGATCGTTTCCGATCGCCGGGGCCTTCGTCTGGTGCGTCATCAGGGACTCGAACCCCGGACCCGCTGATTAAGAGTCAGCTGCTCTAACCAACTGAGCTAATGACGCCCGACTCCCGCGGAGAACCTCGCGGCTCCCTGCGGCTACGGATGTAACTCTAGCAGGATCGCGGGGTGGCCGCGAACCGATTTCGGGGCCGGCCGAGGGTCGGCCCCGTCACATCGTGGATGCGCCGGCTCCCTAGGAGAAGGCCAGCACCAGGACGACGATGACCCCGATGGCGAGGAGGACGCCGACGCCCGCCAGCACCAGCGGAAGGATCGGGCGGCGCGGGGCCTCTTCGGGCTCGGGGTTGTCGTCGACGAAGCGGCGGAAGTGCTGCGTGGTTCCCGCCGGGTCCATGTCGGGATCGTTGTTCTGCGTCATGGGGTTGACACTAGCGACTCATGGCACCGGTGAGCACCCCCTGAAGCAGAATCGGTCGATCTCACAACCGACCGTCGACCGGCCGTCAACAGTGCGAGAACCCGACATCGGGGCGGTGGCGGTCCTGGCGCCGCACTCCCCCTCGTGACCCGATCGAAAACCGAACGTAAGAGGATTGCCGCAGACTCAGTGCGGGTGCTCGGTTCCCGGTCGGTACTTCCCCGCGGCCGAGCCCGCACCCAAGGGCCCGGCGCGAAGAACCGCGGCCATCCGGGCCGTGGGGGAGATCCCTCGTGCCGGGTCCACCCGTTCCACCAGTGGCACCAAGGCGTCCGCCGTGTGTTCGGGGTGCGCGTCCAACCACGCCACGGCCATGCGCAGCGACAGGGGCAGGCCACCGGCCAGCTCGGCCACCCGACGCAACGCCTCTTCGGGGTGGCGCCGCTCCCCCAACAGGGAGCGCAACAGCGCCACCGCGTCCGCGGCGTCCAAGGCGTCGATGGGCAGTGCGCGCACACCGTCGCGGACCAACAGGTCCGTGAGCCAGCTACGACCGGTCACCACCGCGGCGCTGCCGGGGTCGCCCGGCAGGAGCGGGCGCACCTGGTGGGCGCTGGCGGCGTTGTCCAGGAGCAGGAGCACCCGCCGTCCGGCCATCAGGGAACGCAACCGGGCGGCGGCCTCGTCGGCCTCGTCCTCGGCCGCCGACAGGTCCACGGATCCGACACGGCCCGCCGACAGGGAGCGCACCAGACGGCGCAGCACCTCGGTCGCCTCGCGAGGCGTGCCGTCCGGACGGCGCAGGTTCACGTAGAGCCGCCCGTCGGGGAAGTGTGCGGCGACGGAGTGCGCCCAGCGGACGGCCAGGGCGCTGGCCCCGGCCCCGGCCGGCCCGCGGACCAGGACGCTCACGGGGGTGGCGGCACAGGGGTCGACGAGACGGTCGAGTTCGGCCAGCGTCTCGCCCCGGCCGACGAGCGGGTTCGGGGCGGCGGGGAGTTCGGCGGGCACCAGGGGCCAGGGGCCGTGTTCGTCCTCGCGCGCGGGGCGGGAATGGGAACAGGTGTCGCGGTGGTCCCTGGGGCGCGGCACCGAGAGGGCCGGGCCACCCGAACGGGCCGGGAGCGGGTCGGGGTCGGCGGTCACGCGAGTGGAGCGCCCACTGATCCCCAGGTCACCGCGTAGGACCCCGTGGAAGGCCGCCAGGAGCTCACGGCCGGGATCCAGCCCGGGTTCCTCCGCGAGGGCGGAACGGGCACGGGAGTAGGCGTTCAGGGCCTCGCTCCGTCGGCCGCACCGGTACAGGGCGACCATCTGCACCCGGACGAGGGGTTCGCGTCGGGGGTGGGAGGAGACGATGGGCGCGACCCGGTCGGCGACGCGTTCGTGCTCGCCCCGGTCCAGGTCCGCGGTGAAGGCCCGTTCGGCCACGCGCAGGAGTTCCTCCTCGATCGGCGGCACGTCGTGGTGGTGCAGGACCGGGGAGGCGACGTCGGTGAGCACGGGTCCGCGCCACAGGGCCAGGGCTCGACCGAGCAGGTCGGCGTGGGCGTCGGCTTCTCCGCGTTCGGCCGCGCGGTCGGCCTTGTGGACCAGGGACCGCAGGCGCAGCAGGTCGCAGCGGTGTGTTCGGAGGTCGACGCGGTACCCGTCGTCGGTGCTGCGGATGAGGGGGTCGCCCAAGTGCTCTTCGAGGAGGGCTCGGAGGCGGGCCACGTGGACCTGGAGGGCGCCTCGGGCGGACGGTCCGGGTTCGGTCCAGACGCGGTCGATGAGGTGGTCGGTGGGCACCGACGCGCCCGTGTTGAGGAGGAGGGCGGCGAGCAGGGAGCGGCGGCGCTCACCGCGTAGGCGGACCGGGGAGCCGTCGACGTGGAGGGTGAAGCGACCGAGCAGCCCGACCCGGATACCGTGGTGTTCGGACGGCCCGTCCGCGGTCGACTCGTCCTGTGGTCCGACCGGGCCGAACCGCGCCACAGTGCCCTCCCTCGTGTCCCCGGATACGGCGGTTCTCCGAAAATCCCGGAAGTTGCACCGCTTCGTCCCAGCGTGCCCGCTGAGCTGGGATCCCGCAATCGGAACAGGGATACTTGCCGCGCGGACCGTCCCTTGAAATCCTTGAATCTCCCGGTTTTTCCCGTCCGTGCGTTGACTCTGCACCGCGACCGAAAGAAACTTTCCTTCATGGCGCAAATTCCGAAGTCTTCAGGCGAATCCGTGAACCCGGATGAGGGTCCCGCGCCGAGCGCACCGACCACGGTGCTGCGGATCCGCTCCCTGCTTCCCTCCCTCGCCCCCGCCGAACAGCGGGTGGCCCAACGGGTGATCGACGACCCCGAGCGGGCCGCCGCCTCCTCCATCACCCAACTCGCCAAGGATTGCGCCACCTCCGAGGCCACCGTCATCCGCTTCTGCCGCACCATCGACTTCAGCGGTTACCGGGAGCTGCGTCTGGCCCTGGCCACCGAGGCCGGTCAGGCGCGCGGCGCCCGCAGCAACATCCCCGAGCTGTCCAGCGACATCAACCCCGACGACACCCTCGTCACGGTCGTGCAGAAGATCGCCTACACCGACGCGCGCGCGGTGGAGGAGACCGGTGCCGCCATGGACGTGGAGGTGTTGCGCGCCGTCATCGACGCCCTCGCCAACGCCCGGCGCATCGACATCTACGGGGTGGGCGCCAGCGCGTTCGTGGGGGCGGACCTCCAGCAGAAACTGCACCGGATCGGGCTGACGTCGTTCGCCTGGTCGGACGCGCACGTGATGCTGACCAGCGCCTCCTTGTTGGAGGACACCGACGTTGCGATCGGCATCTCGCACAGCGGCACCACCATCGACACGGTGCAGGCGCTGAGCGAGGCCGGCAGGCACGGTGCGAAGACGGTGGCGATCACCAACTTCCCGCGCTCGGCGATCGGGTTCGCCGACCACGTCCTGACCACCGCCGCCCGCGAGACCACGTTCCGTTCCGGTGCGACCGCGTCCCGACTGGCGCAGCTGACCGTCGTGGACTGCCTGTTCGTGGGGCTGGCCCAGATCCGGTACGCCGACAGCCGGAGCGCGCTGGAGACCACCTACGAGGCGGTGCGAGGGCTTCGACTGCACGAGGACCGCAAGCGCCGCCGTTCCGAGACCCCGCCCAGGAACTCCGACGGCGGTAACGAGAGCAGTACTACCGACAGCAGCACCGGAAGCGACGACTGAGCCGCGACCCGGACCGAAGAGGAGAGCTCATTGCACGGCAGAGACGGACGAGCACAGGATCGAGCGGAGGATCATGAGGCCGTGATCGTACGGTCTCCCACCGAGACCCGGAACTCCGGTACCTACGACATCGACCTGTTGCCGGCACTGGAGATCCTCCGACAGATCAACGCCGAGGACGCCACGGTCACCGCGGCGGTATCGGCCGTCCTGCCGCGCCTCGCCGAGGCCGTGGAGCTGGGGGTGGCCGCCCTGGAGCGGGGCGCCACCATCCACTACTTCGGCGCGGGCACCTCCGGTCGGATCGCCGCGCAGGACGCCGCGGAGCTTCCGCCCACCTACGGGGTACCGGCGGACTGGGTGGTGGCTCACCACGCGGGCGGCGGGGGTGCCCTGTCCAAGGCCCTGGAGGGGGTGGAGGACGACTGGGAGGCTGGCCGGGTGGACGCGGCAGGGGTGACCGAGGGCTCCCTGGTGGTCGCTCTGGCCGCCAGTGGCCGCACCCCGTACGTGGGAGGCGCCTTGGAGGCGGCCCGGGAACGGTCGGCCGCCACGGTGCTCATCACCGCGAACCCGGACGCGCCACTGGCCTCGGCGGCGGACGTGCACGTGGGCGTGGCCACGGGCGCGGAGGTGATCGCCGGTTCGACCCGGATGAAGGCGGGCACGGCGCAGAAGCTCCTGTTGAACGCGTTCTCCACCGCGGTGATGGTGCGGATCGGACGGACCTACTCGAACCTGATGGTCGGGGTGGACGCCACCAACGGAAAGCTGCGCGGGCGTGTGCTGACGATCCTGGGCGAGGCCACCGGCCTGGACGAGGCGGCCTGCGCGCAGGCGCTGAACGCGGCCGAGGGCGACACCCGCGTCGCCCTGGTGACGTTGCTGGCCGGGGTGGACGCCGAGCGGGCCGCGGACGCGCTCAAGCGTGCCCGCGGCCGGGTCCGGGTGGCCCTGGACGAACTCGGCGTGGGCGGCTCCAAGCCGAGCTAGTGCCGCGTCAACCGGGGTTCGCACGCAAGGCCCGGCCGGGTCCGTCCCGGTCGGGCTCACCCGCCCAGGACCGCGTCGATGAGGCCCAGCGGGGGCGCGCCCAGTTCCAGCAGCTCCCGATGGAAGCGCGGCAGTGAGAAGTCCTCGCCCCACTCCTGCCGGGCACGTTCGCGCAGGGCCAGGATCTCCAGCTTGCCCCAGGTGTACCGGCCGTAGGTGGGATCGAAGGTGGCGCGCCGGGCCTCGGCGCGGGCGGCCGGGCCGCGCAGCGCGGTGTCCTCGGTGAACCGCGCGGTGGCCTCCCGCACCGTCATGGAGCCCGAGTGCAGGCCGATGGCCACTGCCAGGCGCGTGACGCGGACCAGCGCCTCCAACCACACCCCGATCTCGAAGTGGTCGGCGGTCCATTCGGGGTCGCCCAGGCGTTCGGCGGCGTAGGCGCCGAACCCCTCGTCCACGCACACCTCCTCCACGTAGTGTGCCCACCCCTCGACGAAGGACATGGAGGGCAGCGCGCGCCGCACCGGGCTCTGGAGGCGACGCAGGGCGCGTCCGTGCGAGTAGTGGCCGGGTGCGACCTCGTGCACGCTCACCGCGGGCAGGGTGGTGTGGCTGAACATCTCCAGCCACTCGTCGGCCTCCTCCTCGGACCACTCGGGGTCGGGCGGGTTGACGTAGTAGAAGGACGCGGTGTCCTCCTCCCAGGGCCCGGACCAGGCCATCATCGCGGTGCCCCAGCGCAGGGCGGGCGGTGGCACGTCCACCTCGCACTCACCGTCGCCGTAGGGGGCGAGGGAACGCTCGGCGGTGAACTCCAGGCACAGACGCGTCCACTCGCGGGCCGCCTCGAGGACCCCGTCCGCGCCGGGGTGGTTCCGGGTGAGCTCGCGGGCGAACTCCATGGGGTCGCGGTCGGGCGCCAGGCGCCCGGCCGCCTCGGCCAGGCGGGCGCGCAGTCGGTCGCGTTCGACGTCGGCGCGGGCGGCCAGGTCGTCGAGATCGACCTCCATGGCCTCACCGATACCCATGAGACGAGAGAGCGTCTCCGCGCCCAGACCGGCCTGATCCGGGCCGTGTTCGGCGGCGTGTTCCAGGTGTGCCATCAGTCGGGAGTGCGCGACCAGGGCGGCGTCGCGCACGTCCTCGGGCAGTTCGTCGGGCAGACCGCCGATGAGCCCCCGCGCCGCGGTGAGCAGCGACTCGGCGATGGGCGCGGAGACACGGTCCAGGGACGCCAGGGCGTTGTCGGCCAGCCACGGCCACAGCCGCAGGTGGGCGAGGCGGGCTGCGTCGCGTTCGGCGGCGGGTGCGTAGTCGCGTTCGTAGTCGGACAGGTCCATCTCGCCGATGTGGAGCAGGGGGTTGGTCCGGTGCCACTGGAGTTCGCCCAGTTCGTGCCGGAGCGCGTTCTCGAAGGCGGCCAGGTGCGCCTCGTCGTGGGCGTCGTCGAGCGGGTCGCCGCCCAGGTCTTCGAGGTGGGCACGCACGCCCGCCGGTGACAGGTCGGCGGCCCTGCCGTCGTAGGAGTGGAGTCCGGCGTGCCCGCGCATGGCGCCGGGCAGCAGGTCGGCGATGGCCCTCAGCCGCGGGGGGAGTTCCTCGTGGGAAGGTACAGACATGCGGCCGACCCTAACGTTCCCGCGCCTGGTCGGTCCCGCCCCTGACACGCTCCCCCGGCGCGTCCGGTGAAGGCGCCGGCCGGTTCCGGTGTACACGCGCTCGATCACCGGGAACCGGGTGGGACGCTCGGTCGTCTCCCAGGGTGTGACGACCTCCGAGAACTCCCAGACACCCTCGACTCCCGAGTCCGCTGAACCGGGCACGGGTGCCGTGCGCCCGGGCAGGCGCCGTCTTCCACTCCTCCTGGCCGCCGTGGCCGTGATCGTGTTGGGCTGTGTGCCGTTCGTGTGGCAGCTGTTCGCCACCTCCGAGCATCGGTATGGCGTCGAGGAGGTGCCCGAACGTCCGGTCGCCTTGGTGCTCGGCGCCGGGGTCCGCCCCGACGGGATGCCCAGTCACCTGTTGGCCCAGCGTCTGGAACTGGCGGTGGAACTGTACGAGGCCGACCGGATCGAGGCGGTACTGGTCAGCGGTGACAACGGCGTCGACCACTACAGCGAGACCGACACCATGCGCGACTACCTGATCGAGGCGGGCGTCCCGGCGGATCGGATCGCCGGCGACCACGCCGGGTTCGCCACCTGGGACTCGTGTGTGCGGGCCACGGAGGTCTTCGGGGTGGAGGAGGCCGTGGTGCTGACCCAGGACTTCCACGTGCCGAGGGCGGTCGGGCTGTGCCGGGCCGCGGGCATCGACGCGGTGGGCGTGGGCGACAACAGCTTCGGCGAACGCGCGACGGCCACCGTCTACGGGTGGGTGCGCGAGGTCCCGGCGGCGGTGGCCGCCCTGGGCACGGTCCTGCTGCGTCCGGACCCCACGTTCCTGGGCGAGCCCGAGACCGGCGTGGAGGAGGCCCTGGCCCGGGCCGCCGAAGAATCGGCGGCCCCCTGACCAGAACGTGTTCGGCGGTCAGCGACCGCCGAACAGACGACCGAACAGACCCGAGGGCGCCTGCTGGGGCTGCGGGGCCTGCTGGGCCGGGGCGGCCTGGGGCACGGGCTCCGGCTCGGGTTCGACGCCGACCAGGGCGCAGAACTCCTCGGCCTCTTCGGGCAGGGCCCAGGCGGCGAGCGTGGCGGTGAACTCCTCGTCCTCCCAAGCCGAGGCGGGCAGCTCGGCGATGGCCCACAGGACCTTGAGGGTCTCCTCGTCGTAGTCGGCCTGGACGTGCTCCTCGGCGGTACGGTCCTTGGAACGCGGGCCCAGCACCAGTTCGAGGCCGACGCCGGTGACCAGGGCGCGGGACTCGTCCTCACCCTTGATCAGGCCGGTCAGGATGTCCAGACGCAGTCGGCGGGCGCGATCCCCGGCGCGGCCCAGCGCGAGGAAGCCCAGGACCTGCGGGGAGCGGGGGCCGCAGTGCGGCCACGACTCGTTGAACAGACCCTCGTAGCCCATCGTGGTGCCGCCACCGCGGCCGATCCGGCGCAGGCCCTCGCGGGGGGTGTTCTCGCCGTGGATGAGGACCATCGCCACCGAGGCGGCGAAGGAGTTGTAGAGGTTGCCACCGGCCATCTGGTGGGTGAGACCGACGGTGGTGTCGATGTCGTTCGGAGCGGCGAGCAGGCCGAGGGCGAACAGTTCGGCGGGCAGCGGCTCGGACTGGCCACCGCCGCCACCGGCGGCCTGATCCATCGCGTCGCGCAGGGAGGTGGGGGCCTTGGGGGTGGGGCGCAGGTCCTTGGCGAGGAGGAACTGGGAGGCGCCGGTGATCTCGGAGACCACGCGCTCGGACTCGTCGGGCAGGAACGCCAGCAGGTAGCTCACCCACTCGCCGGCCCGGTCCAGGCCGCCCCGGTTCACTCCACCGTGTAGGAGGGAGACCAGGTCGGGAACGCGGGCGAGCACGGCCTCGTAGGTGTCGAGTTCGGCCTGCAGGATCTCCGCGCCGTCGTCGGACCCCATCACGGCCAGACGGTTGCGCATCCGGTGGTGGTGCTGCTCGTCGGGGGCCTCGTCCATCCAGTCGCGGTACTGGGCGCGCACCTTCTCGGCGTCGTTGGAGAGGGCCCAGGCCACCTCGTCACGCCACTGAGCGAGGTCGAGGTGCTCGGGGAAGCGGTCCTCCGCGTGGGCCGCGACCAGCTCCAGCAGGAGGCTCAGGGGCCGCCACCGGTCCATGTCCGGGGTCTCGTCGGCGGTCGCGGCGTCGACGAGGTGGTCGACGACCTTCGGTGCGGCACGGTGGCCCGGCTCGGGGAACCGGATGATGTCGTGGAGGTCGGACAGCGCGCTGTCACTGCCGGCGACCCTGCCGAGGAGTTCGGGGATGCGTTCCCCGCCCTCCGGGGCCAGGGAGGCCCAGTCGACGTCGACGGCGTTGTCGTGTGGTTCGTTTCCCGTGGTCGCGTTCATATGCCCGATTATCCCGGCTCGGGCAACAGCTCTGAGCCCCGCTCCTCCTTGTCATCGCGCCGACGACCTCGCCCGTGGTGTCGGGATCGGCGCCGCGAGCGGGATCATCGCGGGTCGGGGCGGCCGACCATGGCGGGTGCGGGGCGCAGTACGGCGTCCTTGAGGGCCTTGAAGGCGGCGGGGACCTCGCGCAGGTAACCGATCACGGTGGAGCGTCGTCGGGCGCCCAGGCTGGAGTCGCCCACCCCCACGGCGTCGATGCCGGCGGCGCGGGCGAGCGCGATGGTGCGGGGCAGGTGGAAGGACTGGGTGACCATGGTGGCGGCGTCCACCCCGTAGTACTCCTTGACCCTGACGCAGGTGTCCCAGGTGCGGTAGCCGTGGGGGTCCGCCTCGATCAGGTCGACCGGGACGCCCTGTTCGACCAGGTAGCGGGTCATGGTGTCGGTCTCTCGGCGGGACACGTCGCGGTTGTCCCCGGAGACCAGGACGCGATCGACCTTGCCCTCCCGGACCAGGTCGACGGCCAGGTCCAGACGACGGGCGAGCAGCGGCGAGGGGCCGTCGGACCAGGCGGCGGCGCCCAGGACCACTGCGACGGGGCGGTGCGGGACACGGGCGGGTCCGGGACGACGTCCGACTCCGGCCAGGCGCGTCCACGCGAACGGAGTCAAGGCGAGGGCGACGACCACGATCGTCCCGATCCAGATGAGCACGACCGCCCGCCTTCCGATGTCCGGCACGGCCCGTGCCGTGCGCCCCACCATCATGGCGCACGGCCGTAGCGGTCAGGTCAGGAAGGAGGCCCAGCCCCCGGACCGCTTGTGGCGCACACGCAGGCCGCCGCCCTGGGCCGAACCGGTGACGACGAAGTGGGTGGCGTCGTTCCGACGGATCGAATCGACGTCCGAGCGCACGCTGCCGAACCAGGAGGAGTCGACGTCGACCTCGGCGGTGGCCCCCTCGGGCAGGATGATGTCGGCCGAGCCCCAGGAGGCGTCCACCCACACCTCCACCACCGGGGTGGTGACGCGGGCTTCACGGAAGTCGAGCCTGGTTGAGCCGAAGCGGGCATCGATCTCGATGCGATGCGGCACGGTCCAATCGCCCTTGCGGACCAGGGAGTCGCCCTTGGCCTTGAGTTTCAGCGGTTGGCCGACGGGGCCGGCCGGGGTGTGCTGTGGGGCGACCGCGCCAGGGGAGGCCGAGGAGGCCAAGCCGCCCGCGCCCGTGGGAAGGTCCGCGACGATGGGTTCGAGGTCGGCGTAGGTCTTGGCGCTGTAGACCGCGTTGAGTCGCTCGTCCACCTCCTCCAGGTCGAGACGCCCTTCCCCTGCGGCTTCCCGCAGGATCTCCGCGACCTGGTCGCGCTCGGCGTCGGAGATACGCATTCGGCTCATGTCATTGGGGGCCACGTGCTCGTCCCGCTCCTTCTGCCTGTTTTGTCAGACCCACGTTAGAGCATGTGGAGCGTCGGCGGCGGTCGCCGACCGGCGTGATCGGAGGAAGGCGCTCCCGCCCCGCTTTGGGCCGGACGGGAGCCGGGTACTGCTTCTCTAGGGTGGTTGAGGACTCTGCCGGGGTAGGACGGACCCCGGCAGAGTCCTGAACCACGCGTGTTCCCCTCCCCGGCCGCCTCCACGATCCCGCAACGCACCCCGCCCCGCACAGAGCGTGTCCGCATCCGGCCAGACGGTGAGCGGGGCGTGGGGACGCCTCATGTTCTTCAAGCGTTGCCCGGTCGGCCACCTTGTCGGGTTTCGGTCACTTCGTCCACACCCGACCGCACCCACCCCTCACTCCCCCCGTGTTCCCAAGCGAGAGGGTTCGCCATGCCTCTGCGCACCTAATTTCGGTCAGACCATTAATCGGGTTTTGGACACCGAGACTTCCAGCGAAACCGCAGGTCGCGGAGAGCCGATCGCAAGGACTCCGAAAACTTGGCGATGGACTTCGAACACCCCTTCGCAAGCCACGCTTTGAACTGCGGAAACACGGAACATCGAAGGTTCCCGAAATATCCCGTTCTTCGCCTTCCCGACAGCGTTTGCCCAAATTCCGTAGCGAGCATGTTTCAAGTGAACGCGAACGGTCGCCCGACCGACTTCCTCTCGCGCGACGCCCATCCGATCCGACCAACCAGCAGAGCCACCATCAGGTCGAAGACCGGAGGAGACCACGACGTGTCCGCCCTTGCGATCGCCCCGACGTTTCTCAGCGACTTCAACCGCCTCGCGCCCGACGTCCAACTCGGCACCCTGGCCGTGATGCGCGCCTACCAGGCCGGAGAGACCACCGAACTGGAATCCGTCGCGGGCGCCGCCGACCCTCGTGTCCGGGTCGTGTCCATCGCTTCCGACTGGACCGGCGTCATCGCCCCCGACCCGTGCACGGAGTCCCATGAGGACGAGTCCGCGGAACAGGACACCGATGACCCGCACTACCGGCTGCTCACCGTGCGCCCGCGCGCCGAGGCGCTGCGCTACGCCCAGAACCTGCGCCCCCGGGCCCTGGCCGACGCTCCCGCCGAACTCGGGCTCGGCATCGTCGACCTCACCCCCGTCGGCCCGCCCGAGCTGTCCGGCGCCCTCAACGCGCCCTTCGAGCAGTGGCAGATCACCCTGCACCCGGACCAGCAACGGGTCACCTCGGGGCACTTCAACGGATCCGTGCAGGTCACCGGGGGACCCGGCACCGGTAAGAGCGTGATGGCGCTCTACCGTGCCGCGTACCTGGCCGAAGCGGACGCCGCCGCGCACCCCGAGTCCACCGGTGAGTCGGTACTGCTCACCACCTACAACCGGGCGCTCGCCCAGTCCCTGGCGGACCGCTTGGACCGACTGCTTCCCGACCCCGGCACCAGGTCACGTGTGCGGGTGGTCACCATCGACGGCCTGGCCCGTTCCGTGGCGCAGAGCCACAGCAGCGTCGCGCCGCGGATGCTCGGCAATGACGAGATCGCCCAGCGGTGGCGTGCGGTCGCCCTCGCCGACGGGCTGCCCTTCTCCGGGCGGTTCCTGGTGGACGAGTGGGAGCAGGTCATCCTGGCCAAGGGCCTGGAGTCGCTGCCCGACTACATCCGCTGTGAGCGCAGCGGCCGCGTCCAGCACCTGGCGCCCGAGCACCGACGTCAGGTCTGGGAGACCGTCCGGCGCTACGTCGGCGCGATGCGGGTGGAGGGGTTGTGGTCCTACCCGCAGTTGGCCGCCGAGGCGGCCCGGCTGCTCACGCGTTCGGGCCCGCTGTTCCGGTACGCGGTGGTCGACGAGTCCCAGGACCTGCACCCGGCGCAGTGGCGGATGCTGCGCGCCGCGGTCCCCGAGGGCCCGGACGACCTGTTCATCGTCGGTGACCCGCACCAGCGGGTGTCCGACAACCGGGTGTCGCTGGCCTCGCTGGGGATCAACGTGCGCGGCCGGGGCCACCGACTGCGGGTCAGCTACCGGGTGACGCAGGAGATCCTCGACTGGAGCATGCCGATCCTGGACCGCCGTGCCGCGTTGGGCATGGACGACGACGCCGACACCCTCGCCGGCTACCGTTCGCTGCTGCACGGCCCCGCCCCGGTGGTCCGCGGCTGCGACAACCGCACCGAGGAACTCCACGCCCTGGGCGACTGGGTCCGGGTATGGCTGGAGGCCGGGGTGAACCCGTCCGAGATCGCGGTGGCCGGGCGCAACCAGTGGGTGGCGCGCGGGGTCGCCAAGGAATTGGAGGCGCGCGGGATCTCCACCACGCCGCTGGAAGGGGCGGGCGCGCCGGGCGCGGTCCGCGTGGGGACGATGCACCGGATG
Organism: Nocardiopsis sp. NPDC006832; assembly: GCF_040635885.1. NCBI lineage: Bacteria > Bacillati > Actinomycetota > Actinomycetes > Streptosporangiales > Nocardiopsidaceae > Nocardiopsis > Nocardiopsis sp. NPDC006832. Next base: position 152,467 of record NZ_JBEYLC010000003.1, read on the forward strand.
AAGGGCCAGGAGTTCCGGTGTGTGGCGCTGGTCGGCGTGAGCGACCACCTGCTGCCGCCCAAGGCCGCGATCGAGGCGGCCGACGGTGACCAGGTCGCCCTGGAGCACGCGATCCAGCAGGAACGGACCCTGTTGTTCGTGGCCTGCACCCGGGCACGGGACGCGTTGTACGTGTCGCACGTGGGCCGGCCCAGCAGGCTGATCGCCGACAGCCGCTGATCGAGGCGCGCACGGGAAAGGGCCGGGACGTCGATCGACGTCCCGGCCCGTGCGTTCACCGCCCCGGGGCGAAGTCCCCGTCCATGTCGGAGATGACCATCCGGTCGGTGTAGGCCATGGGGTCACCGACGTCGACGTCGGTGACGTACATGATCGGGAGCAGCAGCGGCGGTGGGAAGTCCGGGGTGAAGGTGATCGGGATTCCCAGGAGCCGCACGTGCATGCTGGTGACGTGGAGTTCGACGTTGCCCTCCAGGTCCATCGAGGGCAGACCCAGGGATCGGCGGGTTCCGGAGTCGTCGAACCAGAGCTCGCCGCCGCTCATGTTGGAGCCGCTCATCGTGATCTTGAGGTAGCGCCGTGGACCGTCGGCGGTCGGGCACTCCACCACGCCTTCGTAGCCGGCGCCGAACATGGTGAGGCTGTCGGCGGTCAGTCCGGACTCACGGGTCGATCCCTGGAAACAGCCGTCGTCGGAGACGACCGTGACCTGCGGGTACTCGCCCTGCTCCTGCGCCGCCCGGCAGGCCTGGACCATGTCGAGGAGTTCCTGCTCGTCCTCGAGGACGGCGTCGTCGCCGAGGGCGGGTTCGCACGCGGCCGGGTCGGCGTCCTCGCCGGCGGGATCCTCCTCATCCTCCTCGCTCTCCCCCTCCTCCTCGGGGTCCTCCCCGGCGTCCTCGTCCTCATCGGGATCGGTTTCCCCGGGAGGTGTCCCGGGTTCGTCGGAAGGACTCGCGGAGGGGCCCTCCTCGGGCTGCTCCTCGGACTCTTCGTCGTCGGGCAGCAGCCAGTCCCAGGGCCACCCCAGGGTCGGGGCGGGTGCCGCCGCGATGGTCATGGCGGCGGCGAGCGGAAGGGCGATCGCGGCCAGGGGCCGGGTGCCGCCACGCGGTTCGTCGACGGTGACGTCCTCGGTGACGGTGCCTTCGGCAGAGGGGCCGGGGTCCCGGTTCTCGGCGTTCTCGGCGTTCTCGCCCCCTTCGGCCTCTTCGGTCGCCCGGGCACCCTTGCCCCCGCGCCGCCCACGCGGTCGGTTCCGGGCCTCGGGGCCCCAGGCGAACACGAGCGACCCACCGACGATGCCGAGCAGCATGCCGATGACGAAGCCACCGAAGTTGGAGGTCACGAAGGACACCAACGCGAGCATCAGTCCGACCACGCCGAAGAAGGTGCGCTGCGCCGGCTGCAACCAGCTCAGCACACCGATCACGATCAGCAGTCCGCCGATGAGGTTGCCGGAGACACCGGCCATCCCGGAGAAGACGAGTAGGTCGATGGGCAGGATCAGGCTCTGTGCGGCCGGTGCGACCAGAAGCTCGATACCGGCCGCGACGAGGAGGGATCCGCCCCAGAACGGCCGGGTGCGCCGCCAGTTCCGGAACCGTCCCCATCCCGTGCGGAGCAGGGTCATCGCTTGGGCCATGGGATCAGAAGCACTCGTGGTTTCCGGGCTTGATGGCCAGTCCCAGGCCGCTCAGTCGCAGCGAGCCGGAGGTGACCGCCCAAGAGGTCAGTTCCATGTCGTCGACCGAGATGGTGTCGGCCTGCAGACCGAAACCACCTTCCGGTCCCTGGCCGCCGTCGGCCTTGTCGAGGGTGCCGGCGTCACGGCCGATCTCGATCGCGCCGAACTCCGCGTCGCCCTGGAGCTGCTCGATGTCGATGACCATCGAGGTGCCCTCGACCGGGGTCTCCTCGCCCGCGGTGATGACCAGGGTGGCCTCGCCGATGGGCAGGTCCCACAGGGAGGACATGCACAGGTTGCGCAACTCGGTGGTGTTCACGGTAGACAGACCGATCGGTCGGGCCGAGCCGTCGACCGACTCGGCGACGTCGCCGTACTGGCTGAAGCCGCTGCCGCTGAGGTTGTCGGCGGACATCTTGAAGCTGTCACCGGAGACCGCGAAGGAGGACGCGAGCACGCCCTGGGTGGTCATGCCACCGAGGACCCCGGCGGCGACGAATCCGGGGACCGCGAGCAGGGCGAACCTGCGCCAACGGGTCCCACCATTGCCTTCGTACTGCTCGGACGGGTCCTGAGACGCCTCCGGCGCCTCCTCGGGTGCCTTGGGCATGTGTACCTCCAGAGGGTTCCGCCGTCGGAGGACGACGGGGGGAAGGAACTTGCGCCGACGCACGCCACGTGTGTTACTTGGAACACACCCTACTCGGCGGTAGTGACGAACATTACAATATGTATTGTCACATTTCTAGATGACGCCATCATCGTTGCGGACTCGTATCCGGCCCATTACGGACAACTGCCGCCCGACCCGAAAAGTAGAGGCCCGAACCCATGTCTCCTCTGTCTCCTCAGAGCACACCGGACGCCGACGCACCCGAGGAAGCGGACGACCGTTTCGACTACGACGTGGTCGTGATCGGATCCGGCTTCGGTGGATCGGTGAGCGCCCTCCGCCTCACCGAGAAGGGCTACCGAGTCGGCGTCCTGGAAGCCGGCCGACGCTTCACCCCCCAGACCCTGCCGTCCTCCTCCTGGGACGTGAAGAACTTCCTCTGGGCGCCACAGGTCGGCATGTACGGCATCCAGCGCATCCACCTGCTCAAGGACGTCATGATCCTCGCCGGAGCCGGCGTGGGCGGGGGTTCGCTCAACTACGCGAACACCCTCTACCACCCGATGGACCCCTTCTTCGAGGATCCGCAGTGGCGGCACATCACCGACTGGAAGTCGGAGCTGTCGCCCTTCTACGACCAGGCCCGCCGCATGCTCGGTGTGCGCACCAACCCCTCCATGACCCCCTCCGACGTGCACCTGAAGGCGGTCGCCGAGGACATGGGCGTGGGCGACACCTTCCGGCTCACCCCCGTGGGCGTGTGCTTCGGCGATGGTCAGGACGGCACCGGCCCCAAGGCCGCGCCGGGCGAGTCCGTGGGCGATCCCTACTTCGGTGGCGCCGGACCCGACAGGAAGGCCTGCACCGAGTGCGGTGAGTGCATGACCGGCTGCCGTCACGGCGCCAAGAACACGCTCACCGAGAACTATCTGTACTTCGCCGAGCGGGGCGGTGCCGAGGTGCACCCGCTGACCACCGTCGAGCGGGTGCGCGAACGTCCCGGGTCGAAGGGCGGTGGTTTCGCCGTCGACACCCTGCGCACCGACGCGCCCCGGCGCAAGGAGAACGCCCGCACCTTCACCGCGCGCCAGGTCGTGGTCGCCGCGGGAACCTACAACACCCAGACCCTGCTGCACCGAATGCGCGACGAGGGGCTGCTGCCGCGCCTGTCCGACAAGCTGGGCACCCTCACCCGCACCAACTCCGAGGCGCTCGTCGGCGCGATGAGCAAGCGGGTCCCCCCGCCGGAGGACCTCACGCGCGGCGTGGCGATCACGTCCTCGATCCACCCCAACGACAACACCCACATCGAACCGGTCCGCTATGGCAAGGGCTCCAACGCGATGGGACTGCTCACCACCATCCAGGTGCCCGGCGGCGGAAGGGTCCCGCGCTGGCTGCGCTACATCGGACTGGCCCTGCGACACCCCGGCGTTTTCGCCCGTAGCCTCTCTAACCGGCGCTGGTCGGAACGGACCGTGATCGGACTGGTCATGCAGTCCCTGGACAACTCGCTGACCACCTCGGTCGAGCGCGGCCTGTTCGGCGGCCGCAAGAAACTGACCTCCAGGCAGGGGCACGGGGAGCCCAACCCCACGTGGATCCCCGAGGGTCAGGAGGCCGCGACCCGTTTGGCCGAACGCATCGACGGATATCCGGGCGGAACCGTCGGAGACCCGTTCAACATCCCGATGACCGCGCACTTCCTGGGCGGCTGCCCGATCGGGGACAGCGCCGAGAGCGGGGTCATCGACCCCTACCACCGGCTGTACGGGCACCCCGGTCTGCACGTGGTGGACGGTTCGGCGGTCACCGCCAACCTGGGCGTGAACCCGTCGCTGACGATCACGGCGCAGGCCGAACGGGCGCTGTCGATGTGGCCGAACAAGGGCGACGAGGACCCGCGCCCGGAACAGGGCGTGGAGTACCGGCGGGTGAGACCGGTGTTCCCGCGCGACCCCGCGGTTCCGTCGGGCGCGTTCGCCGAGCTGCGGTACACCACGTCGTTGCCGCTGACCGTGGTCGAGCCGGCTTCGGAGGCCGCACGGGTTCCAGGGCCGGGAGAGGCTCCGGGGAAGGCCTGAGCGGTACCGCCTCGGCACCCGTTCGACCCGCGCTCCCGCGGCACCCCACGACACCTGTTCGGGCCCGGCCCCGTGGTCGACGGCCGGGCCCAGTGGGGGCTTCGTCTCGACTCGGGGGGCGACCGGTCCAGGTCGACGGGGCTGAAGGGGCGACCCGCGGCCTGGGCGTTCTCGGCCCGTGTCGGGGGTTCAGGAGGGGCCCGTGGAACCCTCGTACCCTTCGGCGTCCTGTTCCTTGAGCTTCTCCAGGGCCTCGGCGAAGTGGTCGCCCATGACATCGCTGAGGTGGTGGGCCATCTCCTGGGCGAGCACCGCGTCCACGGCCTGTTGGGCCAGGGGCCGCACTCTGCGGACCAGTTCGGAGATCTGGTCCACCTCGTCGGCCTGGATGACGCTTCCGGGGGTGTACTCGCTGATGATGTGGTCCGACACCGTACGGACCATGTGTTCGGAGACGTCGCCGATCCGGTTCCTGAGGTTCTCGGCGATGTCGAGGACCGAGCCGACCGTCATGCCGAGCTTGACCAGTTCGACCCCCGCGTGGAACAGGCGCGGGCTGGGGACCCGGAACCGTAGGCCGTCGCGTTCGATGACGCGCAGCGCGAGGGCACGCCTGATGGTCCTGGGGGTCACCTCCTTGCCGAAGAGCTCCCGGAGCTCTCCGAGGCCGACGTAGTCGGGGATCTCGTCACTCCAGGCATCACCGATGGCCGACTCGAAACCGAGGATCTCCGACAGGTCGCCCCCGCGTTCCCACACGCGGAGCATCTCGCCGATGTTGGCGAAGGTGTAGCCGCGGCGGAGCAGTTGGCCGATCAGCCGCAGGCGCGCCAGGTGCGCCTCCGAGTAGATGCCCACTCGCCCCTCGCGGCGCGGTGGCGCCAGCAGCCCTCTGTCCTGATACACCCGGACGTTGCGCACCGTCGTTTCGGCGAGCCGGGCGAGTTCGTCAATGCGGTATTCGGCCATGGCACCACCCTAGAGACACGACAGGGCCGTACTCATGGGTAATCACGTCCCCTCGGCCCGGTGGGCGTCGTCGACGACGATCGTAACCTTCCCGGCCAAACCGTACGGGCCGATGCACGGCTCGCGACTCGAACGCCCCGGACTCCCGGAACCTACTCGCGAGTAAACAACCGGCTACATCCCATTGCATTGTGACAATGACCGTTGTAACGTTCCGGCAATGACTGTGGAGGAGATCACATGACGGCCCCCCTGCCTCGTCACCTGCGCCGGCTCCCCGGCCAGAACGCCATCGTCACCGGCGCTTCGGGAGCGTTCGGCGACGCGACCGTCGCGGTCCTGCGCCACCTCGGCGTCAACGTCGTCGGCATCGACCGCAAACCCGGCCCCGGGGTCATCGCCTGCGACGTCACCGACGACCGACAGGTACGCGAAGGCGTCGCCGAGGCGGTGGAACGGCTCGGCGGCGGCCTGGACCTGCTCATCCACTACGCCGGCGTCGGCCCCTCCGTGGACATCGGCCACCTGCCCGACGCCCACGCCCACCAGGCGCTGGAAGTGAACCTCCTCGGCACCTGGCGGGTCACCGCCGCCGCCATGCCCCACCTCGTCCGCTCCCGGGGCCGCGTGATCGTCACCGCGTCCCTGCTGGCCAACCTCCAACTGCCGCTCGCCGGCGCCTACACCATCTCCAAGCGCGCGGTCTCGGCCTACGCGGACTGCGTACGCGCCGAATACGGCACCCACGTCGACGTCACCACCGTCTACCCGGGCTTCGTCGACACCCCGATCCACGAGAGTTCACGCGCCACCGGCGCCTCGCTCGACGGTGTCGTTCCGGCCGAGACCGAACGCGACACCGTCATGGCGGTGGTCCGGGCCGCCGGGGCCAAGCACGCCCCACGCGACATCGCCTCCACCGCCCTGGGCACCGCGGCCCTGCACCTGACCCGACACTTCCCGGGCGCCACCGAACAGATCGTGTCGCTCCAGCTCGGCCTGCTCCTCACGGACGGCACCTTCGCCGACGCGGAGATCGCGCGGGGGATCCACTCGCGCCACGGCACCCGGCACACACCCACCCCCCTCTCCTGAAGGAGGAGCCGATGACCGCCGAAGTCGCGGGCAAGCCCAAGACCACCGACCGCGAGGACATCGCCAAACGTCTCCTGCGCGGCTCCGCCAAGGCCTCCTACGATCCCCTCATCGAGATCGACTGGGACGCTCCCGTCGACCCCGACATGTGGGCGATCCGCCCCGAGCGCCTCTCCCTCTACGGCACCCATCTGTGGGAACGGATGACCGACGCCCAGCGCAAGGAGCTGGCGCGGCTGGAGGTGGCCAGCATCGCCACCATCGGCATCTGGTTCGAGACCATCCTCATGCAGATGCTGGTCCGGCACACCTACGACAACGACCCCACCACCCTGCACGTCCAGTACGCCTACACCGAGATCGCCGACGAGTGCCGGCACACGGTCATGTTCGCGAAGATGATCGAGAAGCTGGGGTGGGAGGCGCACAAGCTCGACCCGGTCGCCCACCAGCTCGGACGCCTCTTCAAGACGATCGCGCACGGCCCACTGATCTTCGCCGGCGCCCTGTTCGTCGAAGAGGTCCTGGACCAGTTCCAGCGCGAGGCCATCCCGGACGAGGAGATCCTCCCCTTGGTGCGCGCGGTCGCGCGGATCCACGTGACCGAGGAGGCCAGGCACATGCGCTACGCCCGCGAGGAGTTCAAACGCGACTGGCCGCGGCGTGGTGCCCTCAACAAGGCCTACAGCCGCGTCGTGCTGGGTCTGGTCACGTACTACTCCGCGACCCGGTTGATCAACCCGAAGGTCTACGAGCAGGTCGGACTCGACCCCGAGGAGGCCTACCGGGCCGCCAAGCGGAACCCGCGCTGGACCGACACCAAGACCTGGGCCTCCCGCAAGGTGGTCGACACCCTGGAGACGGCGGGCGCCATCTCCGGCCTGGGCCGGTACTTCTGGAAGAAGGCCGGGCTGCTCGGCCGCTGACCCGCACCGGCACGACCCCCGCCCGCAGGCCGTCGTGCCCCGAGAACGCCGCCGTCGGAAGGCGGAACGCGCCACGCCCTCCGACGGCGGCCCCGACGCCGGGGCCCGAGAACGAACGCGCCACGTCCTCGGGCCCCGGTCCCCCTCCCCGAGGCGGTACGCACCGCCCCTCGGGACATACCTACCGGTCGGCAAAGTAAGGCGTCCCGATCGGGACCATGAAGGGAAGAGCGACGTGACCGAAGCAGTACCGCATTACCGGGTGGCCGTCATCGGCTCCGGTTTCGCCGGCATCGGCATGGCGGTCCGCCTCAGGCAGGCCGGGCTCAAGGACTTCGTCGTCCTCGAACGATCCGACGGCATCGGTGGGACCTGGCGGGACAACTCCTACCCGGGCGCCGCCTGCGACGTCCCCTCCCACCTGTACTCCTTCTCCTTCGCGCTCAACCCGAACTGGAGCCGCACCTTCTCCCCCCAGCCCGAGATCTGGGACTACATCAAGCGTGTGGCCGGGGAACACGGCGTCGACGAGCATGTGCGTTACGACAGCGACGTAGAGTCCGCCCACTGGGAACCCGACCGGAACCGGTGGCGGATCGAGACCGCCGGCGGAACCCTCACCGCCCAGTTCGTGGTCAGTGGGGCCGGCCCGCTCGCCGACCCCTCCCACCCCGACATCAAGGGCATCGACACCTTCGAGGGTCGGCTGTTCCACTCCGCCGAGTGGGACCACGACCACGACCTGACCGGCCGCGAGGTCGCGGTGATCGGCACCGGCGCCTCCGCCATCCAGTTCGTGCCACGGATCCAGCCCAAGGTCGGCCGACTCACGCTCTTCCAGCGCACCGCGCCGTGGGTGATGTTCCGCCACGACCGCGACATCACCGGGCCGGAGCGGTGGCTGTACCGGAACGTCCCGGGCTCCCAACAGGTCGCCCGCAAGAGCATCTACTGGGGGCGCGAGACCTACATCTTCGGGTTCGCGAAGAAGCCCTCGTTGCTCAAGGTCGTGGAACGGTTGGGCCGGGCCAACATCAACCGCGGTGTCAAGGACCCCGAGCTGCGCCGCAAGCTCACGCCGAACTTCCGCGCCGGCTGCAAGCGCATCCTGATGTCCAACGACTACTACCCGGCGCTGGGCAGACCCAACGTCGACGTGGTCACCGACGGCATCGTCGAGATCCGCCCGAACTCCGTGGTCACCCGAGACCCCTCGGGGCGAGAGACCGAACACGAGGTCGACACCATCATCCTCGGCACCGGCTTCCACGTCTCCGACCCGCCCATCGCACGCCGGATGTTCGATCCCCAGGGGCGCTCCCTCGCCGAACACTGGGGCACCGACGCGCAGGCCTTCCGAGGCACCACGGTCAACGGGTTCCCGAACCTGTTCGTGCTGGCCGGACCCAACACCGGCCTGGGTCACACCTCACAGGTGTTCATGATCGAAGCCCAGATCCGGTACACGATGCAGGCGCTCAAGTTCGTCTGCGGCAACCGGATCGACCGGCTCGAACCGCGGGCTCGGGCCCAGCGCGCCTACAACGAGATGGTGCACGAGTCTATGCGGGGCACCGTGTGGGTGACCGGCGGCTGTGACAGCTGGTACCTCAACGAGAAGGGCCGCAACACCACCCTGTGGCCCACCTTCACCTGGAACTTCGCGCTGCGCACCCGCTGGTTCGACCCGCACAACTACGATCTGCGGCGGATCCGTTCGACCCGTCGGTCCACTCGCGCGAAGACCGCCGCGGTCTGACGGAGGAGGAACACCATGAGCGGTTTCGACGACGACGAAGAGGAGTACCAGGGCACGGTGACGGTCCTGTTCTCCGAGGACGCCACCGAGGGGCCCGAGGTCGAGGCGCACATCGCCGGCCACTTCTCCCCGCTGACCGGTGACTACCGCTGGACCGGACGACTGTCCGCACACCCGGACGTCAGCAAGGCCTACCAGGACGGGGTGCGGGCCGTCGTGGTCCGCACCCCCGACGGCCACCGGGGCGTCGGCCGGCTGGAAGCCCCCAACCTGTGGGGAGGCCACCCCGTCAACGGAGCGGGCACCCCGCCCTACGCCGTCCCCCGGATCGTCCTGGAGGACGACTGAGGGGACACCTCCCCACCATCCCCTTTTTCCGCACCGACACCCGAGAGGTGATCCGATGGCGACACGACACGTGGGCCACGCACGGGAACTCCAGGTCCGTTCCGCCGACGGGACCCTGCTGCACGTGGAGGTCCGCGGCCCGGACGACGGTCCGACCGTGGTCTTCTCACACTGTTGGGCGACCTCCCTCGCCTCCTGGGGTCGTGTGGTCCGACGGCTGGACCCCGGCCTGCGCGTGGTCCTGTACGACCAGCGCGGGCACGGCCGCAGTCAGACCCCCATCACCAAGGCCGGCTACGGCACCGAGAAGCTCGCCGACGACCTGTGCGCCGTCCTGACGGCCACCGTCCCCGAGGGGGAAAGGGTCGTGGTCGCCGGGCACAGTATGGGCGGCATGACGATCATGGCGTCCGCCCCGCGTGAGACCTTCCAGGAGAAGGTGGGTGCGGTGCTGCTCACCAACACCGGCAGCACCGACCTGACGGCGAAGTCGACGGCGATCCCCTTGCCGGGCCCGCTCGGCACCCTGGGCGCGAAGGTCTTCCTGACCGCGCCGCTCCCCCTGGGCCCGGCCACCCCGGTCAGTGAGCACGTCTTCCGTTACCTGGTCATGGCCAAGGGCACCGACAAGGCGACCAGGCACCTGTGCGCTCGTCTGGTCCACGGCTGTGGCGGTGTCCCCCGAGGCGCGTGGGGACGGGTCATGACCACTTTGAACCTGGACGAGTCCGTCCGTCGGATCACCGTACCGACCGTGGTCGTGGGCGGCTCCGAGGACAAGCTCACCCCGCCGTGGCACGCCCACCACATCGGTGACCTCCTGGAGAACCGTGCGGAGGTGCGGGAGATCCCCGCCCTGGGTCACATGGGTCCCCTGGAGGCCCCGGACGCCCTCGCCGCGATCGTCGACAAGCTCGCCGTCGAGCTCCCCCCGCCCCGCTGAGGCTTCGGCCTGTCCGCCCCCTCAGGCGGGGTCGCGCGTCAGGGTGGGGATCACGTGTTCGGACACCTCGGAGTGCACCTGGTGCAGGCGGGCCTGGACGGCACGACGGAGTTTGGCCAGACACTCGACCAGGGTGATGTCGTCGCCGACCATGCCGCCCTTGGCCACCACCGGGGTTCCATCGAGCGGTCCCCCACTGAGGTGACCGTGGATCGCCAGGGGCACCACCTCGCCACCGACGTCGAAGGCGTGCACGTCCAGCTCGTCCAGGACACTGGCGACCAGGTCGCCTCCGGTCAGGTAGAGGCCGCTGGGCAGGGCGTGGGGACCCACCCTGTCGGCGAGTTCGTTGACCACGTCGGAGACCAGACCCGCGAGCCGACCGGGCAGTTCGGCGCGGGCCTGGGGTGGCAGCTCCCGAACCCCCTCGGAGCCGGTGACCAGCCGCAGCACGCAGAGCTCGGGGAAGCCCGAGGACGACAGGTGTTCGGTGAGCTCCTCCGCGACCGTGTCGGCGTGGTCGCCCTCGGGGTCGCTGAGCCGCACGGCGTCGACGTCGACGAAGCGCACCGCCCCGGTACGAGCCACGGTGGCCAGCTGGCGCCGGGTGAGCTCGGTGGTGCTGCCGGCCACCGCCAGCATGGGGCCGCGCGAGCCGGCCTGGCCGCGCAGTCGCAGGGCGTAGGCGAGCAGCGCTCCGGTGGGTCCGGGGTCGACGGCCACCCAGACCGTGCCATCGGAGTGATGCGCCGAAGCCGCGGCCTCGGCGATGTCGGTCAGGTGCTGTTCGGTGGAGGCGTCGCAGACCACGACCGGTTCGTCGCCGGCGAGGAGTTCGGCGGTGAGCATCTCCTGGGTGATCCGCCGGATCGGCACGTGCCGGACGGGCAGGTCGGTCTGGGCGCCCAGGATGTCGGCGACCACGCTGGTGCGCATCGGGAAGAGCGGATCCCTGGCCAGGTCGGTGTGTTCCAACGGGAGGCCGTTGACGAGCTGCACTCCGTCCTCGGTGATGCGACCGGAACCGGGGAAGGCGGGGGTGAACAGTACTCGCACGCGGGTCCCCGAGGGCACGCGTTCGCGAACGGCGTCGTAGGCGGCCTCGACCTCGGCGCCGATGTTGCCGCGCAGGGTGGTATCGGTGCGCTTGACCACGAGCCCGACCGGCCACACCGCCTCGATGACGTCGGTGACCAGGTCGGCAGCCTGTTCGGCCGGGACGTGGCGGCTGTCCAGGTTGGCCACGACCACGTCGTAGTCGCCGGCGACCCTGCTGACGTGTTCGGGGGTCACCGTGGCCACCCGCATGCCGGTGCGGGCGAACCGCGCCCCGGTGGCGTTGGCACCGGTGAGGTCGTCGGCGACCACGAGTACCTGGGCCACGGGTGTCTCCTTCGGATGCGTGAAGCCTGGACCTTCCTCCTTCCAACATAGAGCCAAGCGGGGGTGCGGAGAGCATTGTCCACAGGGTGACCGGCGGCGAATCCACCGGTGGCGGTCACCGCTCGTCCGCCCCTGGTCGGGATTCGATCGGCCCCGGTCGGCCCTGGGACAACTCCACCACCGTGCGGGTCCGTGCGCTGTGGCGGGCCGCCTCGATGACCTCCAGTCCGTGGATCACCTCGTGCGGGGCCACCGGAAGTGGTTCGCCCTCGCCGACCGCGTCACGCACCCCGGCGTAGAACTCCTGGTAGGCGCCTCGCTCACTGAGAACCGGCCGCGACCCACCGTCGACGCCGAGCGTCCCCCACTCGCTCTCGGGGACCACGCCCCAGTCAGGGGCCGTGGGGCTCTCCCCCGCGACGAGACGGGCCTCTTGGCCGTCCAGGCCGTGGGAGACGTAGCCGCCCCGGTCGCCCAGCACCCGGAAACGGGGGCCGTTCCGCGCGCTCAGGGCGCTCATCCACAGGTGGGATCGGGTGCCTCGGGTGTGCTCCAGTGCGAGGAACACGTCGTCGTCGGCGTTCACCCCCTCGCGCAGGGCGTCCACCTCGGCGTAGACCGAGGCGACGGGGCCGAACAGGTTGACGGCCTGGTCGATCAGGTGCGGCCCCAGGTCGTACAGGAGCCCGGCGCCGTTCTCGACGCTTCCGCTCTCGCGCCACGTCCCCTTGGCCTCGGGGCGCCAGCGTTCGAAACGGGACTCGAAGCGGTGGACCCTGCCCAGGGCACCCTCTTCGATGATCCCCCACAGGGTGAGGAAGTCCGCGTCCCAGCGGCGGTTCTGGTAGACGGTGAGCACTTGGTCGAGGTCGGTGGCCAGGTCGGTGAGGTCGCGGGCCTCCTTGGCTGTGAGCGCGAACGGTTTGTCCACGACCACCGCGAGTCCGGCCTCCATGGCCGCGCGGGCCAGCGGCGCATGGGTCTCGTTGGGGGTGCTCACGACGGCGATCTCGTAGCGTTCGGCGTCGGCCCACAGGTCCTCGACGGAGGGGTACACGGCCACATCGGGATAGCGTTCGCGCGCGGCGGCCTGCCGGGCGGGCGACCCGGTGACCACCGCGGACAGCCGCAGGCCGGGGACGGCGTCGATGAGGGGTGCGTGGAAGACCTCTCCGCCCTTGCCGTAGCCGATGAGGGCGACGTGCAGTTCGGGTCCGTCGTGCTCGGGGATGCCCTGACCAGGGCTGGTGGGTGCGTCGACCATGCCACCAATGTACTTTTCCCGCCGGTCCGCCTCCGACCCGCCCGCCACACGTAGGTCGGAACGATGAACCCCTTGTACACAAAAAACCAACGCAAGATTTCGGATTGTTACGCAAGATTTTGCGCGAAGTCTGGACATCGGGTCGAAATCCTACTTACATCGGTACACGCATGACCCGGATCACAAGCGCCGTACAGCGTGAGTACGTGCCGAAGGAGCCCCCCTTGCCCAGAAGCGGCTACCGCCCCCTGCTCCCCGTGGCCGCGGCCACGGGGGCCCTCGTCCTGTTGGTCTCCGGCTGTGACTACCTCAGTGGAGGTGGCGGCGGCACCGCCGACACCTCCGACATCGACTGCTCCCCCTACGAACGGTGGGAGGACACCGGTGGCACCGTCTCCGTCTACGCCTCCATCCGTGACGAGGAGGGCGAGCGGCTGGAAGAGTCCTGGGCCGACTTCGCCGCCTGCGCCGGGATCACCGTCCAGTACGAGGGCAGCGGTGAGTTCGAGGCCCAGTTGCCCATCCGTCTGGACGGCGGCAACGCTCCCGACCTGGCCTTCATCCCACAGCCCGGCCTCCTGGAGCGCTCCGTCGAGGACGGCCACGCGGTTCCGGTCGCCGACGGCGTCCGCGAGAACATCGAGGCCGGTTGGAGCGAGGACTGGCAGGGCTACGCCACCGTCGACGACGAGCTCTACGGTTCTCCGCTCGGCGCCAACATGAAGTCCATGGTCTGGTACTCCCCCGCCTTCTTCGACGAGAACGGCTACGAGGTCCCCCAGACCTGGGACGACATGATCGCGCTCAGCGAGGAGATCGCCGCCGACGGGACAAAGCCCTGGTGCGCCGGTTTCGAATCCGGTGACGGCACCGGCTGGCCCGGCACCGACTGGATCGAGAACACGCTGCTGCGCACCTCGGGCACCGACGTCTACCACGACTGGATCTCCAACGACGTCGCCTTCGACTCCCCCGAGGTCGTCGAGGCCTTCGACCTGGCCGAGGGCGTCCTGCGCAACGAGGACTTCGTCAACGGCCCGTTCGGCGGCGTGGACAGTATCGCCGTCACCTCCTTCCAGGAGGCCGGCCTGCCCCTGCTCGACGGTGGCTGCGCCATGTACCTCATGGGCTCCTTCTACGCCGCCCAGTTCGAGGAGGACGTGAACATCGGCGAGGACGGCGACGTCTACGGCTTCGTGCTCCCGGGCATGGAGGCCGACGGCGAGGTGCCGATCATGGGCGGTGGTGAGTTCACCGTGGCCTACGACGACCGCCCCGAGGTCACCGCCATGCACGAGTACCTGTCCTCCGTCGAGTTCGCCGACAAGCGCGCCTCCCTCGGTTCGTGGGTCTCCGCCCACCAGGACCTGGACCGGTCGCAGCTGCCCGACCCGACCGATCAGTTCACCGCCGAGGTCCTGAGCGACCCCGACACCGTCTTCCACTTCGACGCCAGCGACACCATGCCCTCCTCCATCGGCACCGACGTCTTCTGGACCGCGATGATCGACTGGGTGACCGGCTCCGACACCGAGGACGTCCTCGAAACCGTCGAATCCGCCTGGTAACCCGGCCCCCGGCCCGCCGGGGCGGAGCGTGCGCACACGCGCGCCTTCGCCCCGGCCACCCCTCCCAAGGAACCACCCATGGAGTTCTCGCTCCTGTCCGAGCTGCCCAAGCTCGTGTGGATGCTCATCGGGATCGTCGCGTTCCTCGCGGTCATCGGCCTGATGCTGATCCTCATCGACGTCCCCCGTACCCGCCGGGACCGTTGGCAGGCCTTCCTCTTCCTCGCCCCCGCACTGATCCTGTTGGTCGGCGGGCTGGTCTACCCTGTCCTGCGCACCACCTGGCTGTCCTTCTTCGACCGCACGGGCACCGAGTTCGTCGGTCTCGCCAACTACCTGTGGATGTTCCAGCGCCCGGAGATCCTCCTGGTTCTGCGCAACACCCTGCTGTGGGTGCTGTTCGCACCGGTCCTGGCCACGGCGATCGGGCTGCTGTACGCGGTGCTCATCGACAGGTCCCGATTCGAGTCGATCGCCAAGTCGCTGGTGTTCATGCCCATGGCGATCTCGTTCGTGGGCGCCGGCATCATCTGGCGGTTCGTCTTCGCCTATCGCCCGGCCGACCAGGAACAGTACGGCCTGTTCAACCAGATCGTGGTCTGGTTCGGCGGTGAACCCAGACTGTGGCTGCTCGACCAACCCCTCAACACCTTCCTGCTCATCATGGTGCTCATCTGGGTCCAGGCCGGGTTCGCGATGGTGGTGATGTCCGCGGCGATCAAGGCCATCCCCGCCGAGATCGTGGAGGCCGCCCGGATCGACGGGGCCGGCCCCTGGCAACTGTTCACCCGGATCACCCTCCCCTCGGTGTGGCCGACGCTGCTGGTCGTCATCATCACCATCACTGTGCAGACCCTGAAGGTCTTCGACATCGTCCGCACCATGACCGCCGGCAACTACGGCACCAGCGTGATCGCCAACGAGATGTACAGCCAGGCCTTCCAACAGGGGCAGGTCGGTCAGGGCTCGGCCCTGGCCGTGATCCTGTTCGTCCTGGTCATCCCGCTGGTCATAACGCAGATCCGGCGTACGCGCAAGACGAGGGAGCAGCTGTGAGCCGCCCGATCCCCACGGGCGGGGAGACCGCCCGCACCGTCCCGGACGTGCGCGCCGGCGCCGCCGCCCGAGTACGCCGACGGTTGAGCGGCGGTGCGGCGAGCCTGATCGCCCTGGTCATCGCGGTGGTGTGGACACTGCCGACCGCGGGGCTGTTCGTCTCGTCGTTCCGCCCGGCCGAACAGATCCGCACCACCGGCTGGTGGACGTTCTTCGCCGACCCGAGGATCACCCTCGACAACTACCGGGACGTGCTGTTCGGCAGTGCCGGTGACGGTCGCCTGGCGTCCTACTTCGTCAACTCGCTCGCCATCACCCTGCCGGCCACGATCTTCGTGCTGGGCGTGGCGGCCCTGGCGGCGTACGCGCTGGCGTGGATCGACTTCCGAGGCCGGGACTGGCTGTTCCTGGGCATCTTCGCGCTCCAGATCGTCCCATTGCAGATGTCCCTGGTGCCGTTGCTGCGCTTCTTCTCCCAGGGCGTGACCATCGCCGGGGTGCGGGTGCTGCCCGCCTGGGAACTGGGCGGGGCCATGGACTTCACCAACGTGTGGGTGGCGCACACCATCTTCGGGCTGCCGCTGGGCATCTTCCTGCTGCACAACTTCATCTCGCAGCTGCCGAGGTCGCTCTTCGAGGCGGCGCGCGTGGACGGCGCCGGGCACGGCAGGATCTTCGCCCGGATCGTGCTACCGCTGATCGCACCCGCCCTGGTGTCCCTGGGCATCTTCCAGTTCCTGTGGGTGTGGAACGACCTTCTGGTCGCGCTGATCTTCACCGGCGGCGACATCTCCACCGCGCCCTTGACGGTACGGCTGGCCGAACTGGCCGGAACCCGAGGAGAGGCCTGGCACCGGCTCACCGCGGGCGCGTTCGTGTCCATGATCATCCCACTGCTGGTGTTCTTCCTGCTCCAGCGGTACTTCGTGCGGGGCCTGCTCGCCGGCAGCGTCAAGGGCTGAGGGGGTCTCAGCCCGCGCGCAGAGCCGTGCGGGCGGCCTCCAGCGTGGTGGTGCGGTAGGCGGCGCCGAACAGGCACAGGTGCACCAGCAAAGGGTGCAACTGATGCAGCGCCACCCTGCCGCGCCACCCGGCGGACAGCGGCGCCACCTCGTTGTAGGCGTCCCGCACCCGGTCCAGGTAGGGCAATCCGAACAGGGACAGCATGGCCAGGTCGGCCTCACGGTGACCGCCGTGCGCGGCCGGGTCGATGAGCACCGCGTCCCGTTCGCGCCAGAGCACGTTGCCGTTCCACAGGTCGCCGTGGACGCGCGCGGGCGGTTCGACCCCGCCCGCCAACCGCGCCACCGCGTCCACGACCCGCTCCACCTCACGGGCGTCTCCCGGGGTGAGCGAGCCCTGGTCCCGGGCCTGACGCAGGTAGGGGCGCAGCCGCTGTTCGGCGTAGAAGGTGGGCCAGTCGTGGCTCGGGGTGTTGTCGAGCGGCAGCGGTCCGATGAAACCGGGCCATTGCGCGCCGAACGCGTCCGCGCCGGTCAGGTGGGTACCCGCGAGCTGACGGCCGAGCCGTTCGGCGGCGCCCGGCGAGGGCTCGTCCTCCGCCACCCATGGCAGCACCAACAGGTGTTCGTCCCACCCCTGCGGAGTGATCACCGGGGAGCCGAAGCATCGTCCCAGCCACTCCAGGCCGCGGGCCTCGGCGGTCAGCACGCCCATGGCGGGCGAACCTCGCGTCAGGGACTTGACGAACAGACGGGTTCCGTCACCCAACTCCGCGTAGGACAGGGTCCAGTCGTGGCTGGTGCCCGCCTTGGCGGCGCGTCGCACCTCTCGGCCCAGCAGCGCCGAGATCCGGTCGGCGAGCGTGCCGGTCAACGGGTCGCGGCGGGGGCCCTGTGGCCCCCGCGGCCCGTCCGGCCCGTGTCCTCCGGCGCCGGGGCCTCTTCCCCCGGTGCCGCGCAGGTGCGCGATCGGCTCGCCCTCCACCGTCTCAGTCCCGCAACCGGGTGACGAGTTCGTTGGTCAGGCCCTTGGCGGCGGCCTCCACCATGTTCAGGACCGCGGTGAAGCCGTCGTCTCCCCCGTAGTAGGGGTCGGGCACCTCGGGGTTGGGCCCGACGCCCGGGGCGAAGGAGCGGAACAGTCGGAGCCGGGAGATGTCGAACCCGAACTCCTCTCCCCGCTCGTCCACGACCCGGCGCAGGTCGTCGAAGTTGTCCAGGTCCATGACCAGGATCAGGTCCCGGTCGGCCAGGTCCGAGGACTCGAACTGGCGGGCGGTGTGGTCGGTCAGGTACCCGTGCACGCGCAGGGTGGACGCGGCGCGGGGATCCATCCCACCGCCCACGTGCCAATCGCCCGTGCCGGAGCTGTCGACCCGCACGAGGTCGCTCGTCCCGGCACGTTCGAGGTCCGCGGTGAGCACCTTCTCCGCCATCGGCGATCGGCAGATGTTTCCCAGGCACACCACGCTGACGCGGTAGGGACCGGCGGGGTCACGCGGTTCCGGCAGACTCATGTCTCTTACCGTAACGAAGATCCGCCGCGCCCACCCGTTCTGGCACGGTGCGGGTGAGCCCCACCGCCGATTTCCCCGCCGCTTCGGCTCCCGTCAGCTCTTCGGCAGGCGCACCACGGTCACGAAGAAGTCGTCGATCTGCCGCACCACGCGGATGAACTGTTCGAAGTCCACCGGCTTGGGCACGTAGGCGTTGGCGTGCAGGCGGTAGCTGCGCAGCACGTCCTCCTCGGCCTCGGAGGTGGTGAGCACGACCACGGGGATGTGGGCCAGGTCGTCGTCGCTCTTGACCTCCTCCAGGACCTCCCGGCCGTCCTTTCGGGGCAGGTTGAGGTCGAGGAGGATCAGGTGGGGGCGCGGCGCGTCGGCGAACTCGCCCTCACGACGCAGGAAGCGGAGCGCCTCGACGCCGTCCGAGACCACGTGCAGGCGGTTGCCCAACTTGTGTTCCTCGAACGCCTCCTTGGTCATCAGGACGTCACCGGGATCGTCCTCGACCAGCAACACCTCGATGGGATGCACCAACATGACCTCGCTCAAGCTTCCAGACCCCTATACGGGCCCCGACCGGTGACCGGGCGGTGCCGTACCGCCGGTGTCCTCTGAGGGCGGGGGACCGTCCCCCTCCGGTTCGTCGACCGGGGGTTCGGTCTCCGACTCGGTGACACCGGACTCTCGTGTGGTGGTCGGCGCCTCGTCCGCGGGGGCGGACTCGACGGCCTCGATGCCCTCGACGCCGTTAACGGCCTCGGTGGCCGGTTCGGTTCCCTCGTCGGTCTCCGACGCGGTGACCTGCTCGGCCTCCGCCTCGGTGTCGACGGGCAGAGTCCAGCATATGCGGGTTCCGGTCCGGTCGGAGTCCGCCTCGTCCGTGGTTTCGGACCCCTCGGGATTGTGCACGTTCACCGAACTCGTGTCCAACCACATACGACCACCGTGGAACTCGATGATCTTCTTGCACATGGCCAGGCCGATCCCGGTACCGGTGTACTTGTCCCGTGTGTGCAGGCGCTGGAAGATGACGAAGATGCGTTCGGCGTACTGGGGTTCGATGCCGATGCCGTTGTCGGAGCAGGAGAACACCCATTCGTCGCCCTCGCGTTCCACCTCCAGGCGCACCTCGGGCGCCTCCTCGCCGCGGAACTTGATCGCGTTGCCCACGAGGTTGAAGAAGACCTGGGTGAGCAGGGTGCGATCGCCCTGGACACTGGGCAACGGATCGCCGGTGACGACGGCGTCCGTGTCCTCCAGGCTCCTCTCCAGACTGCTGAGGGCGTCCTCCAGGGCCGTGTTCAGGTCCACGGTCGCGAAGTTCTTGGTGCGCCCCACCCGGGAGAAGGCCAACAGGTCGTTGATGAGGGTCTGCATGCGCTTGGCGCCCTCGACCGCGAAGTCGATGTAGGAGTCGGCGCGCTCGTCCAGCTGACCGTGGTAGCGGCGCTGGAGGAGTTGGCAGAAACTGGCCACCTTGCGCAACGGTTCCTGGAGGTCGTGCGAGGCGACGTAGGCGAACTGCTCCAACTCCAGGTTGGACCGGCGCAGTTCCTCGGTCTGGTGTTCCAGGAGACTGGACTGCTCCTGGAGCTTGCGTCGGGCGGAGGCGACCTCGTCCAGGTCCTGCACGATGCGTTCGCGCATGGCGTCCACGTCGTGGCCTAGCTGAACGATCTCCGGCGGCCCGTGCAGGACGATGCGGTGGGCGTAGTAACCCTCGGACACCTGACGCATGTGCCCGGCCAGGTCCTCCATGGGACGCAGCACCCATTGCTGGAGCATCACCCACAGGAACACCGACATGAACACCACGACCAGGCCGACGAGCACGAGCAGCGCCACGACCTGCTGGGTGGCCAGGGTGAGGCCGCTCTGGGCCTCGGCGATCTCGTTCTCCAGGTGGTTGGTGGTGGCGTCGGCGGCCCGGTTGAGCTCCAGGAAGAGGACGCGTCCGCGCTGGAGGTCCTCCTGCGTGGGCGCCTCGCCCGCGCGCACCTTCTCCGACACCGGTTCGGCGAAGTCCTCGCTCCACACGTCACCGGCCTCGATGAGTTCCTCGACCTTGGGCGCGACGTCCTCGTTCTCCTCGGCCAGCATGCTGAGGGCGTTGCGGTACTCGGCCAGCGACATGCGCTGCTCGGTGTAGGGCTGGAGGAAGTCCCGGTCCCCGGTGAGGATGTAGCCCCGCAGGGCGTGGTCCTGGCTGAGGTAGGCCGATCGGGTCTGCTCGACGGTGCTCAGCCCGGGGGTGAGCGACTCCACCTGAAGGGTCAGGGAGTCGCGGGCCTGGAAGGCGGCGAGGGTGATCACCGACACGGCCACCACCAGGACGACGGCGACGACCGTCAGCAGGCTGGTGACCCGACGGCGCAGACTCCAGGAGTGGCGGGCGGGGTACATGTCCCGGGTCAGTGCGCCGATGGCGGGCGAGGAGGTCGCGGTGGACACGTGCTCGTCCCGTTCCCGCCCGGGCCCCTCCTCCCCACCGTTCTCGGAGCCGGTCGAGGGATCGGTGTCCATGGTGCGGTCTTCCTCCCCGGTGGGGCTCAAGCGGGTTCTCCGTGGCTGATGAGCAACATCGCCACGTCGTCCTGGAGCGGTCCACCGTTACTGCGCTCCGCCTCGTCCACGAGGTGTTCGGGCAGGTTGTTCAGGGCCACGCCCTGGCTCAGCACCCCGTTGACCAGGTTGCGCAGACCGGCGACCTCCAGGCGCATGGGCGGCCCGCCGTCGTAGGCGTCGACCAGGCCGTCGGTGTAGAACAGCAGGCTGGTCCCGCGTGGCAGGAGGATCTCGGTGGACTCCTCCTGGTCGACGGGGAAGACACCCAGCGGCGGCTGTGGCGGGGCCTGGATCTCCTCGGCGACGTGGTCGACGACGAGCAGCGGCGGAGGGTGACCCAGGCTGCGGATGCGGGCGCGCTCGCTACCGGTGTCGAGGCTGGCCATGCACAGCGTCGCGTACATCTCCTCCTGCGCGCGCTCGCTGACCAGGAGCCGTTCGAGGTTGGGCAGGATCAGCTCCTCGGGGACACCGCTCATCACGAAGGCGCGCCAGGCGATGCGCAGGCTGACGCCGAGTGCGGCCTCGTCGGGCCCGTGCCCGCTGACGTCGCCGATGATGACGTGCGTGGTGCCGTCCTTCTCCACGGCGTCGTAGAAGTCGCCGCCGACCAGGGCGCGCTTGCGGCCGGGCCGGTAGTAGGCACGGTGGCTCAGGGGCGAGCGCTCCAGCAGGACCTGGGGCAGCAGACCGCGTTCCAGACGCATGTTCTCGCGTGCGCTCAGTCGGGCCTCGCGCAGCTGGCGGGCGTTCTCGTCGGCGCGGCGCCGCTCCAGTGAGTAGCGCAGGCTGCGTGCGAGTAGGGACCCGTCGACCTGGCCCTTGACCAGGTAGTCCTGGGCGCCGGCGGAGACCGCGGCGATGCCCTCGTGCTCGTCGTCGAGTCCGGTGAAGACGACGACGGCGGCGGCGGGTGCGCCGTCGAGGACCTCGCGCAGCAGGTCGAGCCCCTGCGCGTCGGGAAGGTTGAGGTCCAACAGGACGCAGCCGCGGAAGCCCTTGAGGTGCTCACGGGCGGCCTTGAGGGTGGACACCCAGGTGATGCGGGTGGTGAGCACTGTGTCCGCGAGGAGTTCCTCGGCGAGAAACGCGTCGCCGGGGTCGTCTTCGATCAGCAGGACGTCAACCGATTCGACGGTAGCCTCCACCCGGTCGGTCAGGATGGTGTCGTCGACCAGGGAGGCGCCGCCGTCCCCGGTAGCGCCTCGTGCGGCCTCGGCCGCTCCGTCACCGATCACCTCGATGGGATCGTGCCCTGTTCTCCTGGTATCCACTCATCGCCTCATGGTTCACGGTCCGTGGGACGCGCCGGCACGCCACCGACCCGGGGTGGGCGCCTCGCCCCCGCGCGGTTCGGACCGCACGACACCCAAACGATAAACGCCCCACCGACCACTTGACCAGGCGAGGAGACGAGAGACATATGACTCGGCCGAAGAACCCCGGTCACGCCTGTGACTCAGAACACCTGGAGCGGGCCCTTCGTCCATATTTTTACGACAGAGTGTCGTATTCTTCTTGACAGGCGCGGATACCTAAATGACATCATGTCATAAACGCGCCCAATGGAAAGAGGGAGAGTGTCGATGAGCATCACGGCCCCGGCCCCCGCTTCGAACACCGGCCCCACCCAGGCCACCGACACCCCGTCGTTCTCCGAGCGCCTCAAGGCCGCCACCTGGAGCGACCACGCCGCGGCGGAGCACCACGGCTTCACCAAGGCGCTGTTGGAGGGCGAACTCTCCCTCGACGGCTACACCGCCATGGTCGCCCAGCACTACTTCGCCTACCTCGCCCTGGAGCGGGTGGGACGCGCACTGACCGACGACCCGATCGCCGGCCGCTTCCACTACCCGGAACTGGAGCGCGTCCCGGCGCTGGAGGCCGACCTGGAGCGGCTGCTCGGCGCCGATTGGGCGGACCGCGTCTCTCCGAGTCCGGCCACCCGTACCTACGTGGCGCGCATCGAGCAGATGGCCGACCACCCCGAGGGGTTCGTCGCCCACCACTACACGCGCTACATGGGCGACGTCTCCGGCGGACAGTTCATCCGCCGGATCGCCGCCAAGGCCTACGGGTTCTCCGACGGAGCCGGCGTGGCCTTCTACGACTTCGGTTCCCTGGGCAGCCTGCCCAAGTTCCGTACCGGGTACCGCGAACGCCTGGACGCCCTGCCCCTGGACGAGGGCGCCGCCGCCTTCCTGGTCCAGGAGACCCGCCTGGCCTACCAACTCAACACGGAGGTCCTCGCGGACCTGGGCCGCCGGCACGTCTGAGCGGTGTTCCCCAGCGCCACCACCGGCGCCTCGTCCCACCCGTCGCCCGCCACCACCCCCAACGGACGGCCTGACGGCCGACGGTCCTCCTTCCTTCGGGCGCCCGAACGGGCGACCCCCGTGGTCCACGAGGGAGCGTCCGGGCCCGCGCAACGTGGCACCATAGGGCCATGCCCAAGATCACGGCTCCGACCATCGCCGCTCACCGTGCCCGCACACGGGAGAGCATCATGGACGCCGTCGACGAACTGATCAGGTCCCAGGGGATCGACCGCGTCTCCATGACCGACGTGGCCAACGCCGCGGGCATCACCCGCACCGCGCTGTACAACTACTTCCCGGACAAGCCCGCGCTCCTGCTCGCCTTCACCGAGCAGGTCAGCGCGGCGTTCATGGAACGGTACAAGCGCGAGCTCCCCTCGGGGGTGTCGGCCGCGCGTCGTCTGTCGGCCTTCGTGCGCCTCCAACTGGAGGGCATCGTCGCGCATCCGCACCCGCCCGCCGCCGAACTCGGCGCCAGCCTCGGACCGGACGCCTACCAGGCGCTGGCCGCGCACGTGGCCCCGATGCAACGGCTGCTCACCGAGATCCTGGAGGAGGGGACCACCTCCGGGGAGTTCGACCGCATGCCGTGCGAACGTGTCGCCTCCCTCACCCTCTCCATGGTGGGTTCACGGCGCCTGCCCCTGGTGAGCGGTGAGGTCGGCCTGGAGGAGACCCACTCCCTGGTGACCAGGTTCGTGCTCCGTGCCCTCGGCGTGGCGACCGAAACCGTCGACACGATCCTGCCGGAAAAACCCTCGAACACCACTCTGGGTAGCAACTGAAACACCCTCGGCAATAAGGGTCCGCACCTAACCCGCGATGGCCATGTGTGGCCGGTGTGAAACGGCATGAAGACGTGACGCCCGGGGAACGAGAGGATTCAGCCCGTCTCCCCGGGCCGTCCCCGTCCGCCCTCGACCCCCGTGAGGCCTCTCAGCCGTGTCCCTCGTACTGATCGCTCTCGGCGCCGTGCTGGTGTCGGTGGCCCTGTTCAACAAGTTTCCGCGTCTTGTCGCCGAGCGCCCGGCCGCGCCCCGCACCGGTGGCGGGGTCGCCACCGCCCAGCGCACCACCGCGCCACCCCGGCTGCGCCTGGCCGACGCACGGCTCACCGAGAACGGACGTGCCGTGTTCACCGCCATCGGCGGCAGCACGCTCATCATCGCGTTCTTTCTGGCCCTGTCCGGGCTCTAGGGCATGTTCCGCGAATACATACCCTGCTGTGCGACGCCCCAGCGGCACCTTCACTGCGTTCTCATCAGTCGACAGCCAAACCCAGGCTGACTCCTTCTTCGGCCTTGTGCCGGCACCACTGGATGCGCCGCTCGCGACGGGCAGCATCCACGGAACACGCCCTAGTGCCGCGTCAGGGTCGGGAGGGCCGGCCACCGGCCATACGGGCCAGCAGACCACCCGCGATCGTGACCGCGATGCCGCCGGTCACCACCGCGGCCCGGCCCACCCGTTCGCGCAGCAGCGACACGCGCCGAGCGGCGGCCTCGGCCAGCTCACGCTCGGAGGCACGGAAGGCGCCACCGCACAGCACCGGATCGAGCTCTCGGGGCCGCCAGCGCGCGAGGGTCCACGGCTTCATCGGCAGTCGCGGGCTCGTGCCCGGGGTGGTGCGCGGCTTGAACCGCACGGGCACCTCCTCGGGCGCGTCGGCTTGGAGGAATCGCGGCGAGGGACCGGTGTAGTACAGCTCGCCGGGAGCGTTGGCGATCATCTCCACCAGCAGCTTCGCGCAGGCCCTGGCGTCGCCCAGGGCCGTGTGCTGACCCGTGGGCCAGTCCCCGCTGAGCAGGTGGGAGGCGCGCGGCAGCGAGTATCGGGACAGCTCCAACTGCGAGCGCAGGGCCCGCAGCGTGCACAGGCCCGACTGCCCGGACGACAGCCCGGCGGGCACCAGTTCGGCGGCGAGGAACCGCTCCTCGAAGTCCAGGTTGTGGCCCACGACCACGGCCCCGGACAGCAGTTCGGCGATCCGGGGGACGATCTCCGCCGCACGCGGGGCGCCGATCAGCTCGCCTTCACCGATCCCGTGGAACTCCTGGCCGCCGAGCGGTGCTCGGGGGTCCACCAGGGTGCTGAACTCGTCCACGACGCGACCGTCGCCGTGCACCCGCACCACGGCGAACTCCACCAGCCGGGCGCCCTCGCGCGGATCCAGGCCCGTGGTCTCCACGTCGATGACCGCGTACTCCAGGTCCGCCGCCCGCGTCCCGACCCGTCTGCGGGTCAGCGCGCCCGTTCGCAGCGTTCCCATCGTGTTCCCCACTCCTCGCATCAGCTCTCGGTCGCGGCGTTCTCACCGCCGGCAACGACCCTACTGCCCAGGTCGGGCAGCAGGGTCCGTCAGGTCGGAACCCTCAGGAGTGGGAAGAATCGTCCTCTTGTGTACGTTTTGACGCGTGCCCGGCAAAGGTCGGGGGATCCGATCTCCCCCATGGCCCGGGAACAGTCACCCGATCGGCCCCGATGGCGAGGAGATCCCACATGACCCAGAACCCGATCCCCGGTTACGTCCCCCTGGCGGAGGTCGTGCGTTCCGGGATGCGTGAGAGTGTCCACTACGGTGCCGTCGTCGGCCTGTCCCCCGAAGGAGAGATCGCCTACGCCCGCGGCCCCGTGCACGACCCCATGTTCCCCCGTTCGGCCGCCAAGCCCTTCCAGGCCCTGGCCATGCTGCGGGCGGGCGCCGATCTTGAGGACGCCTCCCTGGCCATCTCCGCGGGCAGCCACGGCGGCGAGGACATCCACGTGGCCGAGGCCGAGCGCATCCTCTCCGCCGCAGGGCTCACCGCCGACGACCTCGGCTGCCCCGAGGACGTCCCCGGCGGTGCCGCGGCCCGCAAGGCCTTCTACGCCGAGGGGCGCTCCCCCTCACGCCTGTACATGAACTGTTCGGGCAAGCACGCCGGCATGCTCGCCGCCTGCGCGGCCAAGGGTTGGGACACCGACGGCTACCTCGACCCCGAGCACCCCTTCCAGCAGCTGGTGCGCGAGGCCGTCGAGGACATGTGCGGTGAACAGGTCTCGCACACCGCCGTCGACGGTTGTGGGGCGCCCCAGCTCGCGGTGACCCTGGTCGGCCTGGCCCGCGGCGTGCAGAGCATGCGTCTGTCCCCCGAGGGCACCCCCGAACGCTCCGTCCTGGAGGCGATGAGCACCTACCCCGAGTACGTCTCCGGCACCGACCGGATCGACACCGAACTGATGCGCCGCGTGCCCGGTCTGGTCTCCAAGGTCGGCGCCGACGGGGTGCTGGTGCTCAGCGCCGCCACCGGCGAGACCGTCGCGGTCAAGATCAGCGACGGTGACGCCGAACTGCGGGCTCGTACGCTGGTCGGTGTCACCGCCCTGCGGGCCCTGGGAGTGGACGTCGAGCCCATCGCCGACCACCTCACCGTCGACGTCCACGGTGGTGGAGGAATCGTCGGCCACGTCGGCGCGCTGTAGACCGGGAGCGCCCCCGAACCCAACGCCCGCACACCACACGAGGGAGAACGCACGGTGTCCGACACCCTGGACCAGATCGTCATCACAGGCGCGGGGATGGCGGGACTACACGCCGCCGAGGCCCTGCGCGAGCGCGGGTTCGAGGGTCGTCTGACCCTGCTCGGAGAGGAGCCCCACGGGCCCTACTCGCGTCCCCCGCTGTCCAAGGAGGTCCTGACCGGCATCGGCATGGACCCGGCCTCGGGCGGGGCCGGATGGTTGGTCGGGCACCGTGCGCTGCGTCTGCGCGAGGAAGAGGTGGTCCGGGACCTGGACCTGGATCTGCGTCTGGGCACCCGCGCGGTGGGCCTCGACCCGGTCTCTCGCGAACTCCGGTCGGCCGGCCCCGAGGGCGCCTCCTCCCTGCGCTACGACGGGTTGATCGTGGCCACCGGAGCGCGGGCCCGGCGGCCCGACACCGACCTGGCCGGGGTGCACGTCCTGCGCACCCTCGACGACGCCGAGGCGGTGCGCTCCGCCTTCGACTCCACGGGGGCTCTGGTGGTGGTCGGGGCCGGTTTCGTCGGTGCCGAGGTGGCCGCGAGCGCCCGAGCCGTGGGCATGGAGGTGACCCTCGTCGAGGCGGCGACCACCCCGATGACCCGGGTGGTGGACCCCGTGATCGGCGAGGTCCTCACCGAGATGCACCGGGAGAACGGTGTCGACGTGCGCCTGGGCGTGAGCGTGACCGGGTACGAGGGACACGGCGGTGTGGAACGGGTGCTTCTGTCGGACGGCTCGACGATCGAGGCGTCGCTGGTGGTGGTCGGGATCGGCGTGCACCTGAACACCGAGTGGCTGCGCGGGTCGGGCGTGGAGCTCCTGCCGGACGGGGCGGTGCTCTGCGACGAGTACTCCGCGACCTCCGTGCCGAACGTGTACGCGGTCGGGGACCTGGCGAACTGGCCGCATCCCCGCTACGGCGGTCGGATCCGCCTGGAGCACTGGACCAACGCGAGCGAGCAGGGTGAGGCGGCCGCCCACAACCTGCTCGCCGGTTCGGGTCGTGCTCCCTTCACCCCGGTCCCCTATTTC
The DNA here is from genome assembly GCF_040635885.1 of Nocardiopsis sp. NPDC006832. Taxonomy (NCBI): domain Bacteria; kingdom Bacillati; phylum Actinomycetota; class Actinomycetes; order Streptosporangiales; family Nocardiopsidaceae; genus Nocardiopsis; species Nocardiopsis sp. NPDC006832. Next base: position 180,051 of record NZ_JBEYLC010000003.1, read on the forward strand.
TGGTCCGACCAGTACAAGAAGAAGATCCAGCTGTTGGGACAGGGCGCTCCGGCGGATCAGGTCACCTTCGTGCACGGTTCACCCGAGGATCGGAAGTTCGTGGCGTTCCTCGGGCGCGGGGGGATGCTCACCGGGGTCCTGGGGTTGCGATCCACCCCGCGCACCATGCGTTACCGGGGCCTGTTGGAGAAACCCACCACGTGGGAGGAGGCCCTGGCCGCCGCGGGGGTCGGTCCCGCAGCGTGATGGCCTGCTTGGGCACGACCTCTCCGCCCGACGGACCTTCCCCCGCCGGCGCCGCTACCGGGCGAACCGGTCGGTGGCCTCGATGAGACGGTCAAGGATGCCCGGCTCACTGACCGCGTGTCCGGCGTCGTCGACGACGTGGAACTCCGCCTCCGGCCAGGCGCGGTGCAGGTCCCATGCGGTGCGCATCGGGGTGCACACGTCGTATCGGCCCTGGACGATGACGCCGGGGATGTGGCGGATGCGCTCGGCGCCCTCGATGAGCTGTCCGGGCGTGAGGAAACCCTTGTTGTGGAAGTAGTGGTTCTCGATCCGGGCGAACGCCAGCGCGTAGTCCTCGTCGGCGTAGTTCTCACGCAGCGACGGGTTCGGCAGTAGCGTGATCGTGGAACCCTCCCACACGCTCCACGCGCGGGCGGCCTCCAGGCGCACCCCACGGTCCGGGGAGGCCAGACGGCGCGCGTAGGCGGCGACGAGGTCGTCGCGCTCCTCCTGCGGGATGGGGGCCAGGTAGGACTCCCACAGGTCCGGGAAAAGGTTGGAGGCACCCTCCTGGTAGAACCAGCGGATCTCCTGGTCTCGCAGGGTGAAGATGCCGCGCACGATCAGCTCGGTGACCCGCTCCGGGTGCTTCTGGGCGTAGGCCAGGGCCAGGCAGCTGCCCCAGGAGCCACCGAAGACCTGCCAGGCGTCCACCCCGACCATCTCGCGCAGTCGTTCGATGTCCTCGACCAACGTCCAGGTGGTGTTGGTGGACAGGTCCACGTCCATGCCACTGGCGTGCGGGGTGGAACGTCCGCAGTTGCGCTGGTCGAAGAGCAGGATCCGGTACTTCTCCGGGTCGAAGAGCCTGCGGTGGTCGGAGTTGCAGCCGCCGCCCGGGCCACCGTGCAGGAACACCACCGGCTTGCCCGTGGGGTTACCGCTCAGTTCCCAGTAGACGCGGTCACCGTCGCCGACTTCGAGCATCCCGGAGTCGTACGGTTCGATCGACGGATACAAGGTGCGCAAGGCATGGCCTTTCATAGCTGTGGCGGGGCCGGACCGGGATCAGAGCCGGTCCAGCAGCTCCGCCTTCTTGGTGCTGAACTCGTCCTCCGTCAGCAGCCCCTCGGCGTGCAGGCGACCGAGCTCACGGATCTTCGCGAAGATCGCGTCGCCGTCGTCGCCGGCGGCCTCCAGCGCGGCGGGTTCCTCCACCGACACGGTGTGGCTGTTGACGGTGGCCGCCATGAGGAGGGTCTCGTCGCTGCCCTTGGCGCCGTGCGAGACCAGGGTGAAGAAGTCGTTCTCCAGGTCGGAGGTCTCGGTCAGGGTCACCCCGCGCAGGACCACCCTCAGGAAACCCTCGCCGAAGTCGACCTGCGGGGTCCAGTGGACGCGGTCGATCTCGGAGAGTCGGTACTCGCGGAACTGTTCTCGTTCCTTGGGGGTGTTGGTCATCCACCCGTCCCACTGCAACCGCACCCGCTCTCCGTCGAAGGAGGCGGAACCCTCGGCGGTGCGCACCTGCAGGGGCGGTCGGGCCACCAGCGCCCGAGCGGTCGCGGCGGGGTCCTGCGGTTCCTGTGTCATCTCGCGGGCGAAGCGGGCGGAGGCGGAGAGCTGTTCGGAGAAGTACTCGGCGACCAGTTCCTTCTCGTGCGCTCCGGTCAGCAACAGCGGGGTGGACGCGGCCCCCGTGGTGTCCAGGTCGGTGTAGGGGTCGGCCCCGTCCGCCAGGCGCATCCGCAACCGCCACCCTCGTTTGCGGTCGCCCGGGTCGAACTCCACCTCGCGCACCGCGGCGAGCGGCACCGTACAGTGCCCCAGCGCCTTGAACAGTTGTGGGACCTTGCGCCCGGTCCCGAAACCGACGCGTATCCGCTCCTCGTCGAAACGCCAGATCGCGTGGTGCCCGTGTAGCTCCTCCATGGTCCACCACCTTAGAGGGGGCGACCCACGACACAAAGCCCGCGTCGGCACGGTTCCGGGCGGCCCTCCAGGCGTCACCGGGGGCCGTCGAGGGTAGAACCTCAGGGGCACACCCCGACCCACCGCCCGCACGGCGGTGGCGGCCCGTGGACGGCGCGCGGCGCGCGCCGGAGCCGAACCGGAGGTCTTCGATGTCGAAAGGGATGTCCGAGGGCGCGCGGGAGTTCCGTGCCGCGCGGGACCTGCTCCTACAGCGCCAGGAGGACCGGGAGGACCAGGAGACCGTCCGACGCGAATTCGCCTGGCCCCGGCCCGAACACTTCAACTGGGCGCTCGACCACTTCGACCACGTGGCGACGACCCGGCCGGACCGGACGGCGTTGTGGCTGGTGGAGGAGGACGGCACCGAGACCCGCCACACCTACCGGCGGTTGTCCGAGCGCTCCGACCAGGTCGCCAACTGGCTGCTCTCGCAGGGGGTCCACCCCGGCGACCGGATCATGGTGGCCTTGGGCGACCAGGTCGAACTGTGGGAGATCACGCTGGCCGCGATCAAGCTGGGAGCGGTGGTCTGTCCCACCTCGCCGGCGCTCGCGGAGGGCGACCTGGTGGATCGGCTGGACCGAGGCGAGATCTCGCACGTGGTCTGCTCTCCCACCGAGACCGAACGCTTCGACCCGTTGAGGGGTCACTGGACGCGGATCTGCGTGGGCTACATGGACGGCTGGCTCAGCTACCCCGACTCCGAACACGCCGGGCTGGAATTCCAGCAGCCCAGACCCACCGCCGCCGGCGATCCCCTGCTGATGTACTTCACCTCGGGGACCGCCACCGCGCCAAAACCGGTCACCCACACTCAGAGTTCCTATCCCATCGGGCACCTGTCCACCATGTACTGGCAGGGGGTCCGGCCGGGGGACATCCACCTCAACGTGTCCGCGCCCGGGTGGGCCAAGCACGCCTTCGGCAGCTTCTTCGGCCCGTGGAACGCGGAGGCGACCGTGCTCGTGGTCAAGCAGGCCGCGTTCGATTCCGAGAGATTCCTCGACGCGCTGGTGCGGCGCGGGGTGGACACCCTGTGCGCTCCGCCCACGGTGTGGCGGATGCTGGCCCAGGCCGACCCCGGGGCGTATCGGGTGAACCTGCGCGAGGCCGTGGCCACGGGTGAACCGCTCGATCCCGAGGTGATCCACCGCTTCCAGGAGGCGTGGGGGATCACCGTGCGCGACGGGTTCGGGCAGACCGAGACGACCATGCTCATCGGCAACGGCCCCGGACAGCCGGTGGTCACCGGTTCCATGGGCCGCGCGCTGCCCGGATACGACATCTCGATCATCGACCCGACCACCGAGGAACCCTCCGACACCGGCGAGATCTGTGTGGACCTGGGCAACGCCCCCGTGGGCGCGATGCGCGGTTACTCCGACGATCCCGAACGCACCCGCCGGAGCACCCGCACGGGCCGGTACCGCACCGGGGACATCGCCTCCGTGGATTCTCGCGGTCACATTACCTATATCGGCCGAATCGACGACGTGTTCAAGGCCTCGGATTACCGCATCTCACCATTCGAGCTGGAAAGCGTTCTGGTCGAACACGAATACGTGGCGGAGGTGGCCGTGGTGCCCTCCCCCGATCCCCTGCGACTGGCGGTGGTCAAGGCGTACGTGACCACGGTCGACGGGGTGGCACCCGACTCCGAGAGCGCGCGGGCCATCCTGCAGTACGCGCGCGATCGACTCTCACCGCACAAGCGGGTCCGCCGCCTGGAGTTCGGAGTCCTGCCCAAGACCCACTCGGGTAAGATCCGACGGGTGCACCTGCGCCGGGCCGAGTCCGAACGCGGCACGGTCACCGACGGCACACGCAACCCACGTGAGTTCTGGGAGGAGGACCTCCCCGGGTTGAAGGAATGATCCCTCCCCACCCGCGAGGTTCCGAATAATCGCACCCGCGCCTTTTCGTCTCAGAACATGAGACGGAGTTCGGGCAATTGCGCAAATGTGTCCTTTCCCATCCCCGCGAACCGGTGGAATGACTCACGTCACCACGCCGGCACCGATGTGCCGCGCTACGGTTTCAGTACCGCAACAAAACGACCGGACGGGAACAGGGAAACGATGACGAGCACCAATGACACACGGGTGGCGAGTTACAAGCCGCTCATCGCGCCCCGGGACCTGCTCGCGGAACTTCCGCTCGGCGACGAGAGCACCGCCTTGGTCGAGAGCTCGCGCGCCGAGGTCAAGCGCGTCCTGGACGGGGAGGACGACCGTCTGCTGGTCGTCGTCGGCCCGTGTTCGGTGCACGACACCGAGTCCGCCATGGACTACGCGAACCGCCTGGCCGAGCTGGTGCCGTCGATCAGCGCGGACCTGTGCGTGGTCATGCGCGTGTACTTCGAGAAGCCCCGCACGACCGTGGGTTGGAAGGGTCTGATCAACGACCCGGGGCTGGACGACACCTACGACGTGCACCGTGGTCTGCGCACCGCCCGCAAGCTCCTGTTGGACATCAACGCGCTGGGGCTGCCCGCCGGGACCGAGTTCCTCGACCCGATCACCCCGCAGTACATCGCCGACGTGGTGTCCTGGGGCGCCATCGGCGCCCGCACCACCGAGAGCCAGGTGCACCGTCAGTTGAGCAGCGGTCTGAGCACCCCCGTCGGGTTCAAGAACGGCACCGACGGTGACGTGCAGGTCGCAGTGGACGCCGTGGGCGCGGCCTCCGCTTCGCACACCTTCTTCGGTGTGGACCCCAGCGGTGCCGGTTCGGTCGTGGAGACCCAGGGCAACCCGGACTGCCACGTCATCCTGCGCGGCGGACGTAGCGGCCCCAACCACGACCCGGCCTCGGTGGGCGCCGCCCTAGAGGTCATCGGCGGGGCCGGTCTGCCTCCGCGGCTGATGATCGACGCCAGCCACGCCAACAGCGGCAAGGACCACGTCCGCCAGGTGGGTGTGGCCCAGGAGATCGCCGACCAGGTCGCCGAGGGCCAGAAGGGGATCATCGGCGTGATGCTGGAGAGCTTCATCGAGGAGGGCGCCCAGAAGCTCGGGGACCCGGCCGCGCTGACCTACGGCCAGTCCATCACCGACAAGTGCATGGGCTGGGAGACCACCGAGGGTGTGCTGACCAACCTCGCCGAGGCCGTGCGCCGGCGCCGCAAGAACGCCGCCTGACCCTCGTCCCCCACGACGTGGAAGGGGGCTCGACACGGAACATCCGTGCCGAGCCCCCTTTCCGCGTCCACGGGACCGTTCAGGCACCCGCGGCGCTCGGCGGGAGCACGTCGAGTTCCACCAGGAAGTCGCGTCCCAGCGACTCGCGCAGCCCGGGGTCGGTGTCCTCGTCCAGACGCAACGCGAACGTGTGCAGGTCATCCCCGTTCTCCACCCAACCGACCCACCAGCCCGGCACCGAATCGGCCTCCGCGCCGAGACCGGTCCGCCCGTACAGGGCGTAGTCGCCGCCGCGTTCGATCTCCAGCATCTCCCGCAGTGCCTCCTGGTGCTCCACCTCCACCGGCAGGTCGGCGCGGGCCAGCGCCGCCAGGAACGTGGTCTGCTCCACCGCGGTGATCTCCAGCGGACCGTCCACCCAGAACCGGCCCGGTTCGCCGTCCTCGCCCACCTTGCGGTTGCCGTAGTCGAAACGGTCCACCCAGGTGGACATCCGGTCGTGACCGATGCGTTCGGCGACCTCCTGGTGCAACGACACGTCGGGGGTGGGCAGGGATTCGCGCAGACTCAGCTCGTCCTCGCCCCCGTCGGAGACCACCTCGTCGAGGTCGGACACCACACCCGTCTCCAGGGCGATGAGCGTGTTCGGGAGCTTGAACGTGGACGCCGGAACCACCCGTTCGCGGGCCTGCTCGGCGCCCACCACGGTCACGGAACCCTCCCGCACGTCGTGGAGCACGAAGGTGCCCTCCACCCCCGCCTCGTCCAGCAGCGAAGCGAGCTCGGGGCGCTCCACCGCCTCCAGGTCACCGAACGCGATCGGGGTGCCGCTCTGGTCCGGCCGAGCAGGCCGGTCCGCCTCGGGTTCGGCCCCACCACCCGAGCACGCGACGCCCGCCACGAGGGTGAGAACGGAACCGGTGGCGGCCAGGGCGAAGCGGACCGTCCTGGGAGAACGGATGGGAACGGTGTCGGTACGCACTCGGCTCCTCCAGCGGTGTTCGAGGGAACGTCCGATCCCAAGCTAGGTCATGATCCCGTTCCGGTCCCCCACCTTCCGAAGAGTCGATCCACAACCCGTCGGCCACTCTTGGGAGCCCTGTGTCGCCGCTGCTAGGCTGAACCCGTTGCTGACCCCGTACGGGAGAGCGCCCACGTAACCAACGCGGGCCGCCGAAGGAGCAATCCCTCCCCACAGACAACCTCTCAGGCACACGGACCGTACGGGCGAGACCACTCTGGAAAGCAGGGACGACGTTCCCTCGCCGAAGGTGCAAGCCACACCACATGCGTGGCGAAGCTCTCAGGCACCCATGACAGAGGGGGAGGATGGCAACGCCTCAACGCAACAATCGACGCCCATCCTCTCGGGAGTGCCCATGTCAGAGTCCACCTCCACGCCCCGTCTGACGGCGTTGCACAAGACCCACGAAGAGGCCGGGGCCACCCTCGTCGACTTCGCCGGCTGGCTCATGCCGCTGCGCTACGGCAGCGAGACCGCCGAACACACCGCGGTCCGCGAGGCCGCCGGGCTCTTCGACCTCTCCCACATGGGTGAGATCCGTCTGAGCGGCCCGCAGGCCGACCAGGCCCTCGACAACGCCCTGGCCGGCCACCTGTCCAAGCTCAAGGTCGGCCGCGCCCGCTACACCATGCTCACCGCCGAGGACGGCGGCGTCCTCGACGACCTCATCGTGTATCGCCTGGCCGAGGAGGAGTTCCTCGTCGTGGCCAACGCGATCAACGTCCCGGTGGTCGCCTCCGCCCTGGCCGAGCGCGCCGTCGGATTCGACGTCGAGGTCGTCGACGAGTCCGCGGACTACTCCCTCATCGCCCTGCAGGGCCCCAAGGCCGTCGAGATCCTCGCCCCGCTCACCGACGCGAACCTGGACGAGATCCGCTACTTCGCCGGCTACTCGCACAGCGTCGCCGGGGTCCCCGTACTGCTGGCCCGCACCGGCTACACCGGCGAGGACGGCTTCGAGATCTTCATCAGGCCCTCCGACAAGGCACCCGAGATCTGGGCCGCCCTCATGGCCGCCGGCGCCGAGCACGGGCTGGTCCCCGCCGGGCTGTCGGCCCGCGACACCCTGCGCCTGGAGGCCGGGATGCCGCTCTACGGCCAGGAACTCACCGCCGCGCTCACCCCCTTCGACGCCGGACTGGGCCGCGTGGTCAAGTTCGAGAAGGGCGACTTCGTAGGCCGCGCCGCCCTTGAGGAGGCATCGCGCACCGCGCGCGCCCGGCGCCTGGTCGGGTTCGTCGCCCGCGGCCGCCGCCCGCTGCGCAAGGGCCAGGACGTCCTGCGCGACGGCGCCGTCGTCGGAACCATCACCAGTGGCGCCCCCTCCCCCACCCTGGGCCGCCCCATCGCCATGGCCTACGTGGACGGCGACCTCGACACCACGACCGGCACGTTCACCGTCGACGTGCGCGGCCGCGGTGAGGAGGTCGACGTGGTCGAACTTCCGTTCTACCAGCGGAAGTCGTAGGAGCGGGGTCCCCTTCGGACCCCCGCAGGACCTGCGCGCGCCACCACCCGGATCCCCACGAGGGACCGGAACGGTCGGGGCGTGACCAGGCGTAGGTCGGGTCGGGCCGGCGCGTCCGACGGGCGCACGGCACACAAAGGACGAGCATCTCCAAGGAGAGTTGAAGTGAGCGTTCCCACGGAGCTGGGTTACACCGCCAAACACGAGTGGGTCGTGATCAAGGACGGGGTGGCCACCGTCGGCATCACCGCGTTCGCGGCCGAGTCGCTGGGCGACATCGTCTTCGTCGAGGCCCCCACCGTCGGGGAAGAGGTCAACACGGACGACCCGGCCGGCGAGGTCGAGTCCACCAAGTCCGTCAGTGAGATCTTCTCGCCGGTCGACGGTGAGGTCACCGAGATCAACGAGGCCCTCGAAGAGGCGCCCGAGACGATCAACTCCGACCCCTACGAGAGCGGTTGGCTGTTCAAGGTCCGGGTGTCCGAGGAACCCACGGACCTGCTCTCCGCCGCGGAGTACACCAAGCTGATCGAAGGCGAGAACTGAAGATGACCAGCGACAACCTGCTCAACCAGACCCTGAGCGAGCTGGACCCCGAGGTCGCCGCGGCGGTCGACGCCGAGCTGGGCCGACAGCGCGACACCCTTGAGATGATCGCCTCGGAGAACTTCGCCCCCCAGGCGGTTCTGGAGGCCCAGGGCACGGTCCTGACCAACAAGTACGCCGAGGGCTACCCGGGCCGCCGGTACTACGGCGGCTGTGAGCACGTCGACGTGATCGAGCAGCTCGCGATCGACCGCGCCAAGGAGCTCTTCGGCGCCGAGCACGTCAACGTGCAGCCGCACTCGGGCGCCCAGGCCAACACCGCGGTGTACTTCGCCCTGCTCAAGCCGGGCGACACCATCCTCGGTCTGGACCTGGCCCACGGTGGTCACCTCACCCACGGCATGCGGATCAACTACTCCGGCAAGATCCTCAACGCCGTGGCCTACCACGTGCGCGACGAGGACGGCACCGTCGACTACGACGAGGTCGCCGCCCTCGCCAAGGAACACCGTCCGAAGATGATCGTCGCGGGCTGGTCCGCCTACCCGCGTCAGCTGGACTTCGAGCGGTTCCGTAAGATCGCCGACGAGGTCGACGCCCTGCTCATGGTCGACATGGCGCACTTCGCCGGTCTGGTCGCGGCCGGACTGCACCCCAACCCGGTGCCGTTCGCCGACGTGGTCACCACCACCACGCACAAGACCCTGGGTGGTCCGCGCGGCGGCATGATCATGACCAAGGCCGAGCTGGCCAAGAAGATCAACTCCGCGGTGTTCCCCGGCATGCAGGGCGGTCCGCTGGAGCACGTGATCGCGGCCAAGGCGGTCTCGTTCAAGGTCGCCGCGAGCGAGGAGTTCGCCGAGCGTCAGCGTCGCACCGTCGCCGGTGCCCGCATCCTCGCCGAGCGCCTGACCCGGCCGGACGCGACCGAGGCGGGCGTCAAGGTCCTCACCGGTGGCACCGACGTCCACCTCGTCCTGGTGGACCTGGTGGACTCGCCGATCAACGGCCAGGATGCCGAGGATCTGCTGCACGAGGTCGGCATCACGGTCAACCGCAACGCGGTGCCCAACGACCCGCGCCCACCGATGGTCACCTCGGGCCTTCGGGTCGGCACCCCGGCCCTGGCCACCCGAGGCTTCGACGAGGACGACTTCCGCGAGGTCGCCGACGTCATCGCCGAGACCCTCAAACCGGAGCGGGACATCGCCGCCCTGCGCGCGCGGGTCGACACCCTGGCCGCCAAGCGACCGCTCTATCCGAACCTGTAGCGGCGTTCCCGCCGTGTGGGCCCGGTCGGGCCCGCACGGCGTCATCCCCCACGGCCCGAACCCTGTGCTCAACGAGGAGGACAGCCATGGCCATCAGCACCTTCGACCTGTTCAAGATCGGTATCGGACCGTCCAGTTCGCACACCGTCGGTCCGATGAAGGCCGCGACGACCTTCGTGTCGAGGTTGGCCGACGACGGTCCACTCGACCGGGTCGCGCACGTGCGAGTCGAGCTGTACGGCTCGCTGGCGCTCACCGGTAAGGGGCACGGCAGCGACACCGCCGTGATCCTGGGACTGATGGGGCACACCCCCGAGGGGGTGGACGTGGACGCGGTCCCCCTGCTCGTCGAAGAGGTCCGCTCCTCCCGGACCCTGCGTCTGGGCGGCCCCGACGGCCCGGTGGTCACGTTCGATCCGGCCGTGGACGTGGACTTCCGTCGCAAGGAGAGCCTGCCCGACCACCCGAACGGGATGCGGTTCGTGGCCCTGGACTCCGTCGGGGTGGAGCTGGCCGCCAAGGTGTACTACTCCGTGGGCGGCGGGTTCGTCGTGGACGAGCGGGCCGCGGGCGCGGACCGGATCAAGGCCGACGACACCGAACTGCCCTACCCCTTCTCCTCCGCCGAGGAACTGCTGGAGCTGTGCGAACGGACCGGCATGTCGATCAGCGCCCTCGTGTTCGCCAACGAGCAGGCGTTCGGACGCACCCCCGAGCAGATCCGCTCCGAGCTCCTGGAGATCTGGGCCGTGATGCGCCAGTGCGTGCGGCGCGGCGTGATGACCGAGGGCAGTCTGCCCGGCGGCCTGAAGGTGCCCCGTCGGGCGCACCGCCTCTACCGTCAACTGGGCGGCAACTGCGACGAGAGCGGCCTGCTCGCGCCCACCCACGTCGATCCGGACCCCATGCGCGGCAGCGATTGGATCAGCCTGTACGCGCTCGCGGTCAACGAGGAGAACGCGGCGGGCGGGCGAGTGGTGACGGCACCGACCAACGGTGCGGCCGGCATCGTCCCCGCGGTCCTGCACTACTACCTGCACTTCAGCCCGGGCGCTGGCGACGAGGGCGTGGTGCGGTTCCTGCTGACCGCGGCGGCCATCGGCATACTGTTCAAGCAGAACGCGTCGATCTCCGGCGCCGAGGTGGGTTGCCAGGGCGAGGTGGGTTCGGCGTCCTCGATGGCGGCGGCCGGCCTGGCCGAGGTCTTGGGCGGTTCCCCCGCCCAGGTGGAGAACGCCGCGGAGATCGCCATGGAGCACAACCTGGGCCTGACCTGCGACCCGATCGGCGGCCTGGTCCAGATCCCGTGCATCGAACGCAACGCCCTGGCCTCGGTCAAGGCCATCAGCGCCACCCGTATGGCCCTGCGCGGCGACGGCAGCCACTTCGTGAGCCTGGACAAGGTCATCAAGACCATGCGCGACACCGGCCGCGACATGCACGACAAGTACAAGGAGACCAGCCGCGGCGGCCTCGCCGTCAACGTCATCGAGTGCTGACCGGCGGCATCCGTCGACCTGGGCGGGAATGGACCGGGGCCGAAGCGGGTTGTACGGAGGGCACGGCCGAGGGCCTGGCTAGAGCGTTTCCACCCGTTCGCCGGTCCACGGTCGTCACCCCGGGTCTGGTGGCTTGAGCACCGCTCGCCACCAGACTCGCCCTTTCCGGACCGGGCCTTCGCGCCCGATCAGGCCAGGACGCGACGGGGGTTCTTGGCCGGAGCCGTCATCGACATCCGGATGACCGCCGGGACTTTCTCTAGGTCGAGCGCGGACCTCAGGTTGGTGAGCGCCTCCTCGCGTACCCGACGCCACACCCGCGCCACGTCCGCGTCCTCGTCCAGGGTGAGCGCCAACCGCAGGTGCGGTTCGTCGCCGGACTCGGTCAGGCGGGCCTTGGCCCGACGCACACCCGGATACTCGGAGACCTCCTGTTCGAGGGCGCCGCGGGCCGCGCTCTCCTGCATCTCCACGTTGCCCTCGTCGCCTCGGCCCAGATACAGGCGACCCACCGTGTCGTTCATGCCCTGCACCAACAACCAGCGAAGGGCCAGGAACCCGGCGACGAAGGCCACCGCCACGGTCACGTAGGGGACCCACTGCCCGGCCAAGACCCCTCTGGCGGTGTCGCTCAGCAGGGGATCGCCCGCGAGCCCCGAGCCGAAGAGCCCTTGCCCGGCCGCGAGGGCCGCGGCGCCGGCCGCGAGCAGCAACATCCCGACGATCACCAGGCCCAGGCGGTTGCCCCGCGCCGACCTGCGGTACCTGTCGCGAGCCATCGCTAACCTTCCGCGTATCGAACGTTCGTGACGATCCGCATGCTGCGCAGCGGAGCCAACTCTCGCAGTCGTCGCTCCACGGACCGCGTCACCTCGGTGGGCAGGTCGCCCGCCTCGCGCATCCCGGTGCGCACATGGACGCGAAGCCTGTTGCCGCGCACCGTGACGTGTGCGTTGTCGACCCCGCTGACCTCCTGGGCGGCGGCGGCCACCGCGCGACGCAGTGCCGGGCGGGTCAGTCCCACCACGAGCGCGGGGTCGTCGGTGCGCAGCGCGGTCCACCGGCTGCGTCCCGGGGCCAGCGCCACCACGATCAGCGCCAGCCCGATCAGCGCCAGCACCGCGGAGGCGATCTGCACCGAGGGTTCGGACCAGGTGGTGGTGGCCGCGTAGTCGGTGGCCGCACCCACCGGGAAGAGCTGTAGTGGGTTGCCCGCGAGCGCGGCGATGACCTCGGCCGCGGCGATCACCGCCACCGCCAGGACCAAGAACCCGGTGATCACCGCCGGCCACGAACGACGTGGCCGGAACGTGTGAACCGCGACTCGCCTGGCCCGACGGTCCACGCTCTGGGCCGGACGGCCGAGCGCCTCTTCCACGGTGGTCATCGCACCAACTCCGCGATCTCTATGTCGATGTGGTGGACCTGTTTGCCGGTGATCCGCTCGATCCGGCCCTTGACGTGTTCGCGTACGTCACCGGCCACCCGGGTGACCGATCGTGGATAGTCCACGTCGATCCGCAGCCTCAACAGGACCACCTCTCCGCTGACACTCGCCCGGGCCGACCGGAAGCGGGCGGCCCGGGCCCCGGAGACCTCACCGGTGGCCTCGCTCGCGGCCTTCTCCATGACGGATCCGGGGATGTCGACGCGGCCCCCGGGATCGCGCGTACGAGCCTGCCCGCCGCTCGACTCGCTTCGTGGGCCCGGCACCCTGTGTTGAGGAACCGTGTCGCTTCGCACCCCGACCACGTTCACTCCCCCGTCTAGGCCGAACGCCGAGTGAACATCTCGGCCAGGTCGAGTTCACCCTCCATCGCCCGGCCGGCGACGAATCCGACCAGGCCCAGGACCAGAACCAGCGCGAAGGCGGGGAACCCGCCGAACGCCGCAGCCAGCCCCAGTACGGTCCCGTAGGACAGTCCAACGATGGGCCACATGGCTTCCCCTCTCATCAAACGCCCTGCCTTTCGATCGGTGTTCAGCCGGTCGCGCGCGCTCCGTCGTCCAACCCGGCGACCACGTCCTCCACGGATACGTGGACGGTGCGGTCGCCGGCCAGCGGAGTCAGTCCCCGACGGATCTCAGTGGCGATCTCCGGAAGCGGACGCCCGTACCTGACCACCACTCCGACCTCGATGTGGTCCCCACGCACCGCGACGCCGTTGATCCGTCCACCCCGCGTGGCGGTGCTCAGGGTCCCGAAGGGCCCGGAGGACGGTTCGACCACGTCGGGGAAGCGGACCAGCTCTTCGACGATCTCCAGCGCGATCCGGTCGGGTGTCTCGCCACCGGCCATGGCTACTGGACCCTGGGTTCGGAGTCGCCGTTGTCGGAGGAGTCGTCCTCCGGCAGGTGGATGTCGTCCACCTTGATGTTGATCTCGGTCACTTCGAGCCCGGTCATCCGTTCGACCGCGCTGGTGACGTTGCGGCGGACCGCGGCGGCCAGGTCCTGGATGGCGGCCCCGTACTCGACGACTAGGTCGATGTCGACGGCGGCCTGGCGCTCCCCGACCTCGACCGACACACCCTGGGCGACCGTCCCGGAGGAGCCTCCCCCGCTCACTGCGTCGCGCACGACTCCGACCATGCGTGCGGTGCCGCCGCCCATGGCGTGGACGCCGCCGATCTCTCGCGCGGCCATGCCGGCGATCTTGGCGACGACGCCGTCGGCGATCCGGGTGTGTCCCTGTCCACCATCGGTGGCGTCACGCCTACCGCCGGATTCGCGGGCGCTCGGCACCGTGGACTGGGTCTTCATCTCCGACACTGGTCCCCCCTAGACAGTGTGCAAACCGTTCTGAACGTTCGGTCGAGACGCGTCAGTCGCGCTTGAAGACGTTCTTGATCTTGTCGCCCGCGGACCCGGTGCCGTCCTCCGCCTTGTCCTTGAGCTTGTCGGTGGCGTCCTTGGCCTTGGACTTGGCCTGGTCGACCTTGCCCTCGGCCTCGGTGCCGTGATCGCCGGTGGCCTTACCGAAGGCCTTCTTGCCCTTGCCGACCGCGTCGTCGAAGTGCTTGCCCATTTTTCTCCCCCTGATTTGAGCCCGTACGGCTCAAGGTGTGTGGACCGAAACGCCACGCCCTCGCCGATGTGCGGGGGACGCGGTGATTCGACCTCATCACACCATATAGACACTCTTCGTAGGCGCCAAGACACTTAAAGCAATGCTTTGCAGGTGGGAAGGGTCATGTTCTCACCATCCTTGCCCCAAACCCAGCCCAGGGAACCCTGTCCCGGGCAAGAAGAACGCCAGGGGTACCGGCCGGTACCCCTGGCGTCCGAAAATCGATTCTCCGGTCAGTCGAAGATGACCGTCTTGTCCCCGTTGAGAAGAACCCGCCGCTGGGCGTGCCAGTTCACGGCCCGCGACAACGCGACCGACTCAAGGTCGCTACCGATCGCGGTGAGTTGCTCCGGGCTGTGGGTGTGGTCGACCCGGGAGACCTCCTGCTCGATGATCGGCCCCTCGTCCAGGTCGGCGGTGACGTAGTGGGCGGTGGCACCGATCAGCTTCACACCGCGCGAGTGCGCCTGGTGGTAGGGACGGGCGCCCTTGAAACTCGGGAGGAAGGAGTGGTGGATGTTGATGATGCGACCGGACATCTTCGCGCACAGCTGCTCGGAGAGCACCTGCATGTAACGGGCCAGCACCACCAGGTCGACGTCGTAGGAGTCGACCAGTTCCAGGATCCTGCGCTCCTGCTCGCCCTTGGTCTGCGGGGTCACCGGCAGGTGGTGGAAGTCCACCCCATAGGAGTCCGCGAGGAACTCCAGGTCCGGGTGATTGGAGACCACCGCCGCGATGTCGATGTCGAGCAGGCCGCTGCGCTGTCGGTAGAGCAGGTCGTTGAGGCAGTGTCCGAACCTGGACACCATCACGATCATGCGCGGACGCACGTCCCGGGCCTGCAGGCTCCATTCGACGAACGCCCCGTCCGCGCTCCGCCCGAAGTCCCCGGACAGGGCCGCGAAGGCACCGCGCAGAACGTCCTCACCGGTGGCGCCCGAACCGCCGTCCTCGGCCATGAACTGCATCCTCAGGAAGAACCGTCCGGTGTAGTGGTCACCGTACTGCTGGCTCTCCGTGATGTTGCATCCGTGGTCGGACAGAAGGTTGGCCACTCCCGCCACGATGCCCCGGCTGTCGGGGCAGGACAGGGTCAGAACGTACTCACGCTCGCTCATCGAAGGAAACACTCCCGCAGATCGTCGGCCGAACAGCCTGACGACCCAGGATATCCAGGGCCTTCGCCCCTTGGGGTCGTTCCAGTCGTATCCCATGTCACCAGCGGGTACGTCCGAGCGCGCAGATCGGACCCCTCGGACAATATGAAAGAGATTCATGTTCTGGCATGCTCGACTCCATGACAAGCCCGCGTGAGAAGTACGAGGCCGCCACCCGGGAGCTCCAGGCACCCTTCGCCATGGTCGACCTGGCCGCCTTCCGCGCCAACGCCGCCGACCTGACGCGGCGCGCACACGGCCGTCCCATCCGCGTCGCCAGCAAGTCCGTACGCAGCCGCGAACTCCTGCGCCGGACCCTCGAACTTCCCGGATACGCCGGGATCATGGCCTTCACCCTGCCCGAGGCCCTCTGGCTGGCCCAGGCCGATCCCCACCTGAGCGACGACATCCTCGTCGCCTACCCCACCGCGGACCGCCCCGCCCTGGCCGAACTCGTCCGCGACCCCGCCGCCGCCCGCGCCATCACCCTGATGGTCGACGACACCGCGCACCTGGACCTCATCGTCACCGCCGTCCGAGCGGCGGACCGTGGCACCGACGTTCCCCGGATCCGCGTGTGCCTGGACATCGACACCAGCTGGCAGCCGCTGGGATCGAACCTGAGGATCGGCTCCTACCGCTCCCCCGTCCGCACCCCCGAACAGGCCCGGGAGCTGGCCCGCGCCGTGGTCGCCCGCCCCGAACTGGAACTCGACGGCGTCATGGCCTACGAGGGACAGATCGCCGGACTGGGCGACGCGCCCCCCGGCAGGCCTCTGTACGGGAGGATCCTGCGCGTGGTGCAGCGCCGCTCCGCCATCGAACTGGCCAGGCGCCGGGCCGCCATCATCCGCGCGGTCCGCGCCGTGGCCCCGCTGCGCTTCGTCAACGGCGGTGGCACCGGCAGTCTGCACACCACCGGACGAGAGAAGGCCGTGACCGAGCTGGCCGCTGGTTCGGGGCTGTACCAACCGCACCTGTTCGACCAGTACCGGTCCTTCCAGGGCAGACCCGCCGCGCTGTTCGCACTGCCGGTCGTGCGGCGCCCCGCGCCCGGCGTGGTCACCGTCCTGGGCGGCGGCTATCCCGCCTCGGGGCCGGCCGACGCGCACCGTCCGCCCGTGCCGTACCTGCCCGAGGGGCTCTCCTACACCGCCAACGAGGGCGCCGGTGAGGTACAGACCCCGCTGATCGGCGAGGCCGCTCGCGGTCTGTCCGTCGGCGACCGGGTCTGGATGCGCCACGCCAAGGCGGGCGAACTGTGCGAGCGCTTCGACACCCTGCACCTGATCGACTCCGACAGCGGCACCTACGAGGGTTCGGTTCCCACCTACCGCGGCGAGGGCCGCACCTTCCTGTGAGGCACCGGATCCGCCGGACACGGGACGGGGCCCGCGCGACCTACGCGCGGGCCCCGTCCCGTCGTTCCCGGGGGCCGGGAACCTACTTCCGCTTGCGGCGGACCGCCCAGGCCACCACGCCCACGGCGATGACCGTGCCCACCCCGGCCGCGAGGATCAGCGCCTCGGGAGGCAACCGACCGCGCGACTGGTAGGTGGTCACCACCCTGTCGTCGCCCTTGAGCACGATGCTGCCCTCTTCGGGATGCACCAGGTGGCTCTCCACCCGGACCGCTCCACCCCCTATCACCAGCGCACGGGCCTCGTCGAGGAGTCGCGTTCCGCGTTCCTTGGCCTTGTCGACCTGGCGTCGGGCGATGTTGGCGGGGCGAGCCCGCACACCGAGTTCGTCCAAGGTCTCGGCCAACCGGCGCTGCTCGCGGTCGATCTCGGCCTGGATCTCGGCGGCGGTCTGGCGCGGTTCGGTGTCGCCTGCCGTCATTGAGTGCCTCTCTCCACTAGCGCACGATTGTCTGAGAGCCCGAGTCCGAGCCGGTGTCCCGGCCCTGATCCTCCGCGCCGTCGGACGGACCGGAGAATCTCAGCGCGCCATCGATTCCGTCGACCACACGGAAGAAGTCCCGCGTGGACAACCACAGTTTATAGATGATGGCGATCTCGAAGGCGAGCAGCAAAACGCCCACAAAGGCCGTGATCCAGCCGATCACGGGCGGACCGAACAGGACCGCGGCCACCGGCGCGACCACGAAGACGGCCACCTGGAACTCGATGCCGCCCACCAGGTGGGTACGGACGCGGCGGGCGTTCAACGCCGCCCAGAACCGCTGATACCAGGGGAAACGCGTTCGGAATTCCTGGTGCAGGTCGACCTTGGGAAGGGTCAGGTCCGGCTGCTTGCCGGCCGTGCGCTGGTTGCGCGCCTCCCGCTCGTTCTGGCTGCGCAGAATGTGCTCCAACACGCCGATGCCGTGCCGCAGAACCGCCTGCTCGCCACCATCGCTCATCGTGCGGCCACCGCGACCGGTCGCGGCGCCCGTGTCATCGCCGGCGGGGTCCAGCATCGACAGGGCCGCCCGGGCGCGCTCCAACGCCGCCGCCAGGTGCGAACGCATCTCCCGCCGCACCTTGTACACCTGCAGGGCGTTAAGGTAGCGCAGCATGTCCAGGAAGACCACGGCCAACGCCAACCAGACGAACGCCACGTGCCCGGTCTCCCGGTACTGTCCGCCCATCAGCGCGACCACGCACACGAGCACCCGGAACCGGTCGGACACGTAGTCCATCCAGGCCCCGAAGATCGTCTCGGTGTCGGTGAGCCGGGCCAGTTTGCCGTCGACGCAGTCCACGAGGAAGCACACGTAGTACAGCGCGGCGCCCAGAATGAGCAGCGGCCAGTACCCGAACGCGAAACACACGGCGGCGCCCAGCCCGAGGAAGAGCGCGACCACCGTCAGCTGGTTCGGGGTGATGGAGGTGCGGTTGGCGAAGAAGCGGACCAGCCGGACCGCTATCGGGTCCACCAGGTACACGGTCCACCAGGAATCGCGCTCCTTGAGGGTGCGGGCCCTGACCTCGTCGAGTGTGAAACCGGACATCGGCGCGAACTACTCCCAAAGAGAAACGGATGTGCTCCGGCCCGGCTGCGACGCCGGACATGCCGGCGGGTCACCGGCGACCCGCGCACGCTACGGCATGAGGTCCAGAACAGGCCAACCGAGAGCGTTCGGTCAACAATAGGTGATCAGACCGTCGGCCACCCCCAATGCGGATGAACCGAACCGGAATCGCAACCGAAGCACGCACGTCACCCACGACCACCACCACGGATGCGTCCCCCACCCGCACCCCGTACCCACCCGGGCATCTCATACTGTGAGGCATGCAGAACACGGGCCGGGCACGCCCGGCCCACCAGCAGCGGAAGGAAGACACCACGTGAGCGAGACCATCCGTCTGGAGCCCGGAGACCAGGCCCCCGACTTCACCCTCAGCGACGCCGACGGTGACCCCGTCACCCTGAGCAAGGTCCTGGCCGACACCGGCAAGAGCGTCGTGCTGTACTTCTACCCGGCCGCGATGACCCCCGGATGCACCACCGAGGCGTGCGACTTCCGGGACAACATCACCGAGTTCGCCGACGCCGGCTTCACCGTGCTGGGGGTCTCCCCCGACAAGGCCGAGAAGCTGGCGCGGTTCCGGGAGCAGGAGAGCCTGACCTTCACCCTGCTCGGTGACCCAGAGAAGGAGACCCTGACCGCCTATGGGGCCTTCGGGGAGAAGAAGAACTACGGTCGCGTCGTCCAGGGCGTCATCCGGTCCACCTTCATCGTCGGTACCGACGGCAAGGTGCAGAAGGCCTTCTACAACGTGAAGGCCACCGGCCACGTCGACCGGATCAAGCGCGAACTGGGCCTCTGATCCGCGATCGGTCGTCCGGTCACCGAGAGACCGGACGACCGGTGCCCCCGGGTTCCCGTCCACCCCGCCGATCCCGGTAGAGTTACCCCGTTGGGGCCGTAGTCCAACCGGCAGGAGACGGCAGCTTTAGGTGCTGTACAGTGCGGGTTCGAATCCCGCCGGCCCCACTCCACTCGGAAACGACCCGGCTCTCGTCGGGTCGTTCCGTCGTTTCAGGGGTTCCACGGGCCCAGGGTTCTACAGGCCCAGCAGGGCCCACATGACCAGGGCGAGCAGTGCGAGCACACCCACGCCCACACCGACGGCCACCGGAAGCCTGCTCTTCTCCGCGTGCTTGCCCGGGCTGGTCAGCCCCATGTTGTCGGTGGACTCGCGGATCGACATCATGATCGAGTTCATCGCCTCGGGGCTGTTGTGCAGCCGCTCGCTGATGGACTCGGCCAGCACCCTCGCACCCGCGCGGAAGTGCTCACGGGCCGACTCTCGCTCCTCGGCGGTGACCGCGCCGTCGGAGTCGACCTCCGTCGACGACTCCTCCGAGTCCTTCTCCGAGCTCTCGGGCGACCACGGGGCGAGCGCGGCGATCCGCAGCATCTTGGTGGCGTTCTCCGCGCTCAGCCGCTCCGCCGGATCGACCCTGAGCAGACCGGCCAGCACCGGGGCCAGCGGCCCGGCGTTGGCGGCCGCCTTGGGCTCGTGCAGGGGTTCCTGGCGCAGGATCTTGATGTAGCCCTTGCGGTCGTAGGGCGGGTAGCCCTCGACCGCGGCGTACAACGTGGCGCCCAGCGACCACAGGTCGGACTCGGGGCCCACTGGACCGGCCTTGGCCCGCTCCGGCGGGATGTAGGCGGGCGAACCGATGATGCGACCCGAGGAGCTCAGCGCGGACTCGCCGTTCCAGGCGGCCAGACCGAAGTCGGTGAGCACCACCCGTCCGGCGGCGCTGATCATCACGTTCTCGGGCTTGACGTCGCGGTGGACGATGCCCTCGCCATGCGCCACCTGCAGGGCGTCGATGAGCTGGAGGCCGATCTCGGCGACCCGCTGGTAGGGCAGGGGGCCGCCCACCTGGATGATCTCCTCCAGGGTGGAGGCCTCCACCAGCTCCATGACGATCCACGGCCGCTCGTCCTCGTCCACCACGTCCAGGACGGTGACCAGGCTGGGGTGCGTGAGGCGCCCGGCCACCCGCGCCTCGCGGGTGGTGCGCTGCAACAGGGAGTCGCGCTCGGAACGGCTCAGGTCCGCGGGCAGTCGCAGCTCCTTGACCGCGACCTCGCGCTTGATGACGAGGTCGGTGGCGCGCCAGACGGTGCCCACACCGCCCCGGGCGATCTCGGAGGTCAGCTGGTAGCGACCCTTGAGAAGTCGACCAACGGGCTCATCCACAGCCGCGTCCGGACGCGCGGAATCGAGCGACGTCTCTGGCCGCTGCGTGTGGGGGTTTTCTAGGGAGGACACGGTTATCCACGGGTCCATTCACCGGCCATGGTGGCCTCCTGCGGAGCATTGCGGTCGCTGTCACCACGTAGGTGCACGGATCACTCGTTATACCAGTATGACGCGGGTAGCACGCCTACGGTTAACCGATGAGTGACACATAGGTTCGGTTTCGTTATGTCCGAGCAAGCACGACACATGCCGTGAGGAGGATCTCCCTTGCCCTCCCTTGACCCGGACGTGGGTCAGGTCCGGTGCGATCCGGCCGCGCATCACCGCGGTGTTCACCAGGTTGCCGACGATCCCGGCCGTCTCGGCCCGCCCACGTCCGTGGACCGG